>CAISGS010000074.1 GCA_903884915.1 uncultured Caulobacteraceae bacterium
GTCCAGCCTGAACGTTGGCGGGGAGGAAGGCGTTGCCACTATAGATGTTGATCGCGTTTGCGCCGCCTGCTGCGCGGGACTCGTTTTGACCGCGATAGACGGTGCGGGCTTCACCGGCTGCAGCCTGGATGAAACCGGTAACGGTTGGGCTAAACTCATATTCGAAACGGCCGAAGAACTGGTCTGTACGAAGGCGCGCCAAAAGGGCATTGCCGATCACATAGCCGCCATCGCCGCCACTGGAAAGGTTGGTGTTGCCCGTTGCGGTGCCGACGTTGAACTTCGCAAGGGTGCCATCGGGCATAAACATCTGGCCGGCGAAGGGACCTGTGGTGATCAGGCCGCCAAAGCTGGTGTTAGACACGCGGCCGTTTGCTACGGTCACGAACGGTGAAGCGGCAGTACCCTTACCGGCTTCTTGATAGATGCCAGCGCCGAGCGGGCGATCATATTTGGATTTGATCCCGTCGGATTGATAGTGCTCAACGCTCCAGATCACATGGCCACGGTCGAAGACATCTGCGCCACCAGCAAGGCCGCCGCGCCAAGAGCGATCGTCATTTTTAGCGGAAATGCCGCCCTGAACTACGCCCTTCAGGCCGGTAAATTTCTTGTCGAGAACGAAGTTGATGACACCAGTCACAGCGTCAGAGCCATAGACGGCAGAGGCACCGCCCGTGACGATATCTACCCGTTGAACGAGCAACTGCGGCAGGGTGTTGGTGTCAACATTGCCAGCGATGTTGCTTGAAGGGACCCGGCGACCGTCGAGGAGGACCAGGGTGCGCTCGATGCCGAAGGCGCGCAGGTTGAGGTAGTTGCCCTGATTGGGGCTAGCGCCATTGCCGAGCGACTGTTGACCGCGCGAGCCGGAGAAGGCCGGAAGCTTGTTCAGGGCGTCGGGAATGTTGGAGGGGGTAGTCGCTTGCAACTGCTCAACCGTTGCCACGGTGATTGGCGTTGGCGCGCTATAGCCATTGCGCACAATGCGCGAACCGGTAACGACAATTTCTTGAACGTCTGTCGGCTTTTGCTCGGCGGTTTGAGCGAATGCCTGTGTTCCGATCGCCAAGACACTGGCACTCATTAGCAGCAATCGATTTGTTGAAATCGTTTTCATTTTCCACCCCTTGGTGCCAGTTATGTCGTTATTGTGACGACTTTCTAGAGATATGTAATCGTTGTCAATCCCGTTTTGGTGCCGGTTTTTAACGCGAGTGAACAGATTCACGTTAAATTGACGAGCGCGATGAAAAGGTCACAGGCCCGTTCAATCCCCGCCCTAGAAAGCCTCCAGTAGCGCGGTGGCGAGACCAAAAACAGCCCTATCGGTGGGCGTTTGGCGCAACGACTAGAGGCTTTCCCGGTATTGTCGCATCAACAGCAGATTTGGGGATCGCTGGGTTTACCGGAGGGCGGCCGTTTGTCGGAGCTGGGGCCGGCCCAGGCGGCGGCGGTGAATTTGGACCCATGCCTTGGAAATAGAACCAAGCTTGAACCTCATCGCTCAGATTGATCGCTGCGTGGACGGTCTGGTTGTTATTGGGGGACAATAGCCCAACATCGGCATTCCAAGGTCGGATCTCGCTACCCAATTGCATCAGGGCAGGTCCATCTGTGATCTTCACCCATCCCTCTTCGGTTTCAGGCGTATGGGCATGGGGACCGGCGATACTGTGAGGGCCCATATAGACAATTAAGAACCGCTCGCCTGCGTCAGTTAAGGGCGACTTCGACAGGTTGGTCCAGTGAACCCCCTGCTCGATATAGAGAATCTTACTCACATCACGGACCAAAATTCCTGGAACTGATGTTACACCGGCCCGGGGTAGGGCCGACATCATGATCATCTTCAGCGGCCCGGTTCCGGTGTTGGTGAGACGGTGTGGCCTGTTTGGAGGAATGAGGATGACGAGACCATCCTTGAGATCCCAATATTGGGTTCCGTCATCGATGCGCCCTTGGCCGCCCTTGACATAGATGATCTGTTGCTCAGGCATGGTTGAAAGGGGAGTGGATTCCCCGGCCTGCATGGTGCCGAGCACCACTTCCTTGCGGTAGCGCAGGACAGCCCCAGCTCGACCCGGCTTATCTGGATCTCCAGCGCTGAGGATCGTCCGCGTCATAATGGTTTCGCGAGAAATACGAGTGATGGACTTGGCCGGATCGCCGATGAAGCGATCAACATCAATGGCCATCTGTAGATTGGACGGCGGCTCACGCACCAGAGTTGGAGCAGAGGATGGGGCCGGGTTCGCCGCCAAGGGCGCAGTCGGTGTCTGTGCGTAAACGGTCGTGGTCAGGGCCGCTAAAGCCATTGCTGCTATCAGCTTATTCATCACGCAGTCCTTTGACGGGGTTGGGTCTAGTGCGGAGTCGAATAGGTGTTGATCAGGTAAGCTTCCAAGGTCGCGCGATCTTCAGTGGAAAGGTTTGCGCCATTTCCAATCATGCGCTGAACCACAACGGGCCAGTCCTCAGCGCTATGGGGTGTTGCCGTAATCACGCCCATGTCGTGGCAAGCCGCGCAATTGGTTTCCAAAATTTCGGGGCCGGAGCGGGGCGTCGCCGAGCCGTCTTGCCCCGCCTTTGGAGATGCAGCCTGTTCAACCTGAGCGGCCTCTGCGCTCAAGGACGGTGCCGCAATGGCGGCCATTGCGGCGAGACCAGACGCAATGCTGGCAACAAGAAATATGCGAGAAATTGACAAGCTTGGCTCCGTCGTGAGGATCTATTTTAAGGCGTAGGTCACCAGATAATCACTGGTAGCGGGAGAGCCCAGATAGGATCCACCCGTCGCCACCAGCGACACATATTGTTTGCCATTAGAACCCCGGTAGGTCAGGGGCGTCGTGTGTCCCGAGGCATCAAGACGCGTTTCCCACGCCAGCTTGCCGGTCTTGGCGTCAAAGGCGCGGAACCGCTTATCATCGGTCGCCGCGATAAAGACCAGTCCACCAGCCGTAACAATGGGACCGCCGATATTGGGCCGTCCGGTGAGCTGTTTGTCCGCCGGTAGGCTATCGGTGACCCCTAAGGGAGTGCGCCAAGCAATGTCGCCCGTGCTGACATTGACCGCTATCAGTTCGCCCCAAGGGCCCTTTTGGCAGGGTAGGCCGCCATTACGAACATCGGAAAACCAACTATTGCCCGAGGTGGCTGAGACCAGCTTTCCATCAGGCGCATAGGCGAGGATGGCGACGCTACCTTGGTTTGTAATATTGATCAGGTAATTGCCATTGGCCTTGTCAAACGCGCCGCCGCCATAGTTGACGCCTCCCCCGCTGCCGGGAAAGACAACGGTGACCTGATTAAAACCGATGGGCTGGTAGCGCTTTGTGCCGACCATCCGATTGTCTGACACCCACTTTTTGCACCAGGCCTCATGTTCGGGGGTGACATCCGAAATATCGGTTTGCAGGTCGATACTGGCGCGGGCCAGTTGAACCGGCTTGGACGGAATGGGCTGGGTCGGTGAGGGCACTTCACCGGGAAGATTACTGGTTGGCACCGGCGTTTCGACAATCTCAAACAGAGGTTTGCCGGTCACACGGTCGAGAATGAAAAGGATGCCGGTCTTATTCATGGCGGCAACGGCGGGGACGATCTTACCGTCGCGTTTGACATCCAAAAGGGTTGGCGCGGCAGGAAGGTCTTCGTCCCAAATGTCGTGGTGAATCGTTTGGAAGTGCCAGAGATATTTTCCAGTCGAGGCATTCACGGCCACCAGAGAATTACCATAGAGGCCCTCGCCGACACGGTCGCGGCCATCGCGGTCATAGGCTGGGGCCGCGAAGGGAAGATAGACGATGCCCCGCGCCTCATCGACGGTTAGCATGTTCCAACTATTGACACCGGCCCGATCTTTCCAGCTCGCGCCTTGCCACGTGCCAAAATTGCGGTCTCCCGGTTCGGGAATGGCGTTGAATTTCCAAACCGTCTGGCCTGTTAGGACATCAATGCCGCGCACATCGCCCCGTGGGCCCTTGGGAGGGTTTTCTTGGCCCCGAGAGCCAACAATAATGATGTTCTTATACATCACTGGAAAGGCATTGCCGTTGAGTTGACCGTTGGGGAACGCGCCCATCACGTCGGGCGTGCGCAGATTTAGAATCCCATCTTGGCCGTAGTTGCTGTTGATCTTGCCGCTGACTGGATCAAGCGTGAACAGCTTCATGTTCACCGTCACAATGACAAGACGCGGCCCATTTTTCCGGTCGCCGGGCCAATAGTGGAACCCGCGTATCGCGCGAGCTGACGCTATCGGCTCGTTATTGGGTAGCTGAAAGGTCCACTTTTCCTTGCCTGTAA
>CAISGS010000075.1 GCA_903884915.1 uncultured Caulobacteraceae bacterium
CGCCTTCGCGGGGAACTCGGATGAGTAGAATTTCTCAGGGAGAGGGTTGGGTGAGGGGGATTTAACCCGCCTTCAAAAGCTGCTCAGTCTCAGCCGCATTCTGGGCGACCCAGTCGACAAAGGTCTTGATGCGGTAATTTTCTTTCATGTCGCGGCGGCAGATCAGCCCCCATTCGCCCGGGCAAATGGCCTTGTGGGTGACGGGCCGCACCAGTCTTCCCGAGGCGAGATCTTGGGTCACGAAGGGGCCGTTGACCAGTGCTATGGCCTCGTTGTCCAAGGCCAGTTCCAGCGCCACCGCCAAGGTATCGACGACCATAAATTGGGACCCAGGATCAAAGGCGACGCCAGCCGATTCAAACCAGGTATGCCAGTTTTGAACCTCGGTATTGATGGTCACCAAAGGCCGCTTGAGCAGGTCCGCGACCTTGGGATTTGGCCCCAACTGCGCGGCCATTTGAGGGCTGCAGACGGGATAGAGGCCATATTCAAACAGAGGCGTCCAATGGAAATGCCGGGGGTCGGGTACCGTCTCGCAATAGACGAGGCCCACATCGGCATGGACATCATCAAATTCCCACTCGACCGCGCAGGTGCTGAGGATCAGCTTAATATCGGAATGGTCCTGCAAAAATTGCGGCGCGCGCTTGGCCAGCCAACGGATCGACGCCGTCACATAGGTCTGGACCCGCAAGGGCTTGTCGATCGAATGGCGCCGAGCGGCCTCGACCCCTGCAATGAGCGATTCAAACGCCGCGCGGACGTATGGATAGAGCGCCCGGCCCTCTTCGGTCGAAACGATCCGGCGGCCCTCCTGAACGAACAGGGTCACGCCGAGGGCCTCTTCGATCAGTTGGACCTGATGGCTGACCGCTGGATGGGTTAGGCAAAGCTCTTCGGCCGCCTCGCGGATGCTCTGGTGGCGGGTGGCCGCCTCAAAACCGCGCAGGGACTTGAGCGGCGGCAGCTTTCGAAGATCAAATTTATTTTGCACGCCAGATCACCGCTGTTTGGCTGGTTCAGAGACCATAAGCTTACCAGCAGATTGGCTGATTGGTAGAAAAAATTGACCGGTTGGGCGAGGGTTACTGCCCGCGATCCTCGAGCACCATGGATGCGCCCTTTTCAGCCACCATCACGGTCGGGGCATTGGTATTGCCTGAGGTCACGGTCGGGAAGATCGAGGCGTCAATGACCCTAAGGCCCTTGATCCCATGGACCCGAAGCCGGGCATCGACCACCGAAAGGGCCGGATCAGAGCCCATCATGCAGGTTCCAACCGGGTGATAGACCGTGTCGGCACGCTGGCGAAAATCCTCCAGCAGCTCTTCATCGGTCTGAAGATGAGCGCCGGGCACCAGTTCCTCCGTGATGATATCAGCCAAGGGCTTGGTAGAAGCGAGGGTGCGCAATAGCCGGTTGCCGACAATGGCCTCTTGGATGTCCTTGTCCGTGGACAGATAGTTGGGCTGGATCGAGGGATAGGCCGATGGGTCGGCAGAGACGATCTTCAACGATCCCCGGCTGGTCGGCTTGCAGGCATTGAACGACAGAAGGAAGGCCGAGAACGGGTCCGGATTCATCAGCTTGCGCTCGGACAGGGGCGTCTTGGTATAGCTGACCGGGCTGAAATAGAGCTGAAGGTTGGGGAAGGGCTGGCTAGGGTCACTGCGCACAAAGCCGCCGCCCTGATTGACGCTCATCGACAGGGGCCCGCCCCGGTTCCACAGATAGTGAAGGCCCGCCTTGACCTTGCCCAGCAGGGGACCAAGCTCGTCATTCAGGGTCGGGCGGCGGGATTTGTAGAAATAGGATACCGCCAGATGGTCTTGCATGTTCTTGCCCACAGCCGAGGCATTAAGAACCGGTGAAATACCCAGCGAAGCCAAGTGCGCCGCCTCGCCAACGCCAGACAGTTGCAGAAGCTGAGGCGAATTGATCGAGCCGCCGCAGAGGATCACCTCGCACCGCGCCTTGACCTGAACGGTATGACCGCCGCGCCTATATTCCACGCCGGTGGCCTGCTGGCCCTCAAACAGGATGCGCGTGACCTGAGCCTTGGTGCGCAGGGCGACATTGGACCGTTTCAAGGCCGGGCGCAGGAACGCATTGGCGCTGGAGGCGCGCAGGCCCCTGTCGGTATTGATCTGATAGATGCCGACACCCTCTGGCGAGGGACCGTTGAAATCATCCGTATGGGCAAAGCCTAGCGCCTCGCCAGTCTTGATGAAGTCTTGGCACAGGGGATGGGCGCGGCGGGTAATGTCGGTGACATGGATCGGCCCGCCCGCGCCATGATGGGGGCTGGCCCCGTGATCATGGTCTTCGGACTTGCGGAAATAGGGCAGGACATCATCCCAGCTCCAACCGGGATTACCCATAGCTTGCCACTGATCAAAATCGTGCGGCTGGCCTCGGACATAGACCATGGCATTGATCGAGCCAGACCCGCCAATGACCTTGCCCCGCGGCCAATAGCTGATGCGGCCACCCAGATTGGGTTCGGCCTCAGTATCATACATCCAGTTGATCGAGCGGTCGAAGAAGGTGCGGCCATAGCCGATGGGAAGCTGAATCCAGACCGTTCGGTCCGACCCACCTGCCTCTAGCACCAACACGGTGGACTTTCCGTCCGCGGACAGACGGTTAGCAACGACGCAGCCTGCCGTGCCTGCGCCGACGATCACATAATCAAAACTGTCCATCACAAGACCGGATGCTGGGTCATTTCAAGGTGCAGCATTGAACCCGTGTAGGGATTGGCCTCAGCCACCGCCTCATTCAGCTCAACACCCAATCCCGGTTCGGATGAGGGGATCACGAACCCGTCTTCCCACTGAACAGGCTTCATCAGGATTTCGCTATGAAAGCCGCCCCAAGTCTCGATGCTTTCAAGGATCAAGAAATTGGGCGAACAGGCCCCGATCTGGATATTGGCGGCCCCGACCACCGGCCCGCAATAGAGGTGCGGCGCGATCTGGGCGTGATAGACCTCGGCCATACCGGCGATCTTCTTAGCCTCTAAAATACCCCCGACCCGGCCCAGATTCATCTGAAGGATCGAGGCGCCCCCGGCCTGTAACAGGCGGTGGAAGTCATATTTGGTGCTAAGCCGCTCACCCGTCGCGATGGGGATCGAGGTCGCGCGCGCCACCTTGGCCATCTCGTCAGGAGCATCGGGCGGCACGGGCTCTTCTAGCCAAAGGGGATCAGAGGCTTCTAGCCGCTTGGCCAAGCGAATGGCGCTCGAGGCCGTCATCTGGCCGTGGGTACCAAACAGCAGGTCTGCTTTTGTGCCGACCGCCTCGCGCAGTTGATTGGCAAACCGCTCGGACAGGTCCAGCGCCTCAAGCGACAGTTGGCGACCATCAAAGGCCGTATAGGGACCTGCCGGATCGAACTTCAGGGCCGTAAAGCCCATATCCAGATATTCCGCTGCCCGTTCTGCCGCCAGATCAGGGTCATGATAGACGTCGGTCTTATCGCCCGGACGCGGATAGATATAGGTGTAGGAGCGAAGGCGCTGATGGACCTGACCACCGAGCAGCTTATAGACCGGCTTGTCGGCCTCCTTGCCAATAATGTCCCAGCAGGCCATCTCTAGGGCGCTGAGCACCCCCATCAAGGATAGGTCTGAGTGCTGGGTAAAGCCGCTGGAATAGATCCGGCGCCACATAACCTCGATATCGTGCGGGTCCTGACCGCGCACATAGCGATCAAACACGTCCTCGATCATCTTGGCCACCAGATGCGGGCTGAAGGGCACGCAATAGGCCTCGCCAATGCCTGAAACATTGCTATCCGTGGTCAGCTTCACAAAGACGAAATAGCGTCCGCCGAAATGGGGCGGAGGATTGCCGACCACGAAGGTCTTGATATCGGTCAGTTTCATCGAGGCGAGCCTTAAGTGTAGAAGCCGTTGACGGACTTATATTCGATAAAGTCGTGAAGGCCGAATTCGCCCCACTCGCGGCCATTGCCCGACTGTTTAAAGCCGCCAAAGGGCGAGCAATAGTCTTGGCCTGCGCCGTTTAGATGGACGCTGCCGGCCCGGATACGGCGCGCGACATAGCGGGCCTTGTCCTTGTCGGCGCACTGGACATAGGCGGCGAGGCCGTAGGGGGTGTCATTGGCGATAGCGATGGCCTCGTCCACATTGGCAAAGGGGATCAGGCAAAGGACCGGGCCAAAGACCTCTTCGCGGGCGATGGTCATCTGGTTGGTGACATCGGCAAAGATGGTTGGCTTGACATAGTAGCCGCGCTCGAACCCAGAGGGCTTGCCGACGCCGCCCGCAACCACCCGCGCGCCCTCGTCGATGCCGACCTGGATCAGGTGCTGGATCTTGTCGAACTGAACCTTGCTGACCACGGGACCCAGATGGGGGCCAGGCTGGGTGGGATCGCCCAGCGTCACCGTCGCGGCGACCTTGGCGGCAATTTCGACCACGCGCTCATAGACCGAGGCCTCGACCAGCATCCGGGTCGGGGCGTTGCAGGACTGGCCGCTATTGTTGAAACAGTGGCGCACGCCGCGCTCGACCGCCGCCTCAAGGTCGCTGTCGGCAAAGACGATGTTGGGAGACTTGCCGCCCAGCTCTTGCGACACCCGCTTGACCGTATCGGCAGCGGACTTGGCGACCATGATCCCGGCCTTGGTCGAGCCGGTGAAGGAGACCATATCGACCTCAGGATGACTGGTCAGATCATTGCCGACCGAGGCCCCGGTGCCATGGACCATATTGAACACACCGGCGGGGAAGCCCGCCTCGTCGATGAACTCTGCAAAGAGCTGAGCTGACAGGGGCGAGACCTCACTGGGCTTAAGCACGATGGTGCAGCCAGCGGTCAGGGCCGGGCCAATCTTGGCGGCCAACTGATTGATCGGCCAGTTCCACGGCGTGATCAGGACGCAGACCCCGACCGGCTCCAGGATCAGATTTGCGCTCGAGCCCATCTTACGTTCCCAATCCAGCGCGTCAGCGGCTTGCAAGGTCGCATCCAGATGGCCGGGACCGCAGGCGGCTTGACTACTATGCGACAGATCAAAGGGAGCCCCCATCTCGGTCGTGATGGCCTTGACCATCTCGTCATAGCGCCGCTCGAAGATGGCGATCAGCTTTTGGACCAGCACCTTGCGCTCGGCATAGGTCGTCAGGCCAAAATCGGCAAAGGCCCGGCGCGCGGCCATGACCGCCAGATCCACATCGTCGGCCTCGCAGATGGCGATCTCGGCAACTGTGTCTTCGGTTGCGGGATTGATCACGTCCATCCGGCCCTGACCGCTAAGCGGCAACACCCAGCGACCGTCTATATAAGATTTCAGCAGGGTCATAGTCGGTCCTTTAGATCAGCCACCTCTGTGCCGTTGAACAGAGGCAGTGACGATAGGCCAGAGCCGATCTCAAGCCACGGCGCAATTGGATGCCAGATCATAACATTTTTCGATGCAGCCCTATCTTGCGAGATAGAAACGGAGATTATGGGCCCAAATCGGTCGAAGTCTCTGAATTATCGATCTTTCCGCTCGATATGACAAAGGCCCCATTGACTGGCATAAGGCTAAGATCTTGAACGGCTCTTGGGCCTGCTTGGCAGGTTCAACGCCCCAGACATAGAGGTTCCGGATGACGCGTCCCTTCCTGCCCTTGGCCATCATCCTGTCCCTTGCCTCTTCGGCAGTGTTCGCGGCCTCCCCGCCCAGTCGTCCGGGCGTCGATGCGCCAGAACTGGCCGCTCTTGGGACCCACGCGGTCGGCTATCGCAGCCTGACCCTGATTCAGCCGCAGCAGGCCGATCTGGAACTGTTTGACGCCAAGACCGGTGCCATTCCCAAGACCGATCGCACCTTGCGGATCGACATCTGGTATCCGGCCACCGCCTCTAAGAGCGCTAAGGCCGTCACCTATAGCTCTGAGTTTCGCGGTGAGCCGCCCCGCCCTCCTGCTGCCTTCACCGTTCCCGGCCTCGCGATCAAGAATGCCAAGCCGGAAGGCAGGGGCCATCCCTTGGTCATTGTGTCCCATGGCTATAGCAACACGCCGATTGGCATGACGTGGCTCACCGAGAACCTCGCCTCCAAGGGCTATGTCGTCGCGGCCATCTATCATCAAGACCCTGATCCTGACCGTTCCACCGCCGTGGTCCGATCTGCGCCATTCCTGCGCCGTCCGCTCGATATTGGCTATGTCGCCCGCACCCTGCCTGCCTTGCTCGGTGATCAGATTGATCCGAGCAAGATCGCCCTGATCGGCTATTCGATGGGCGGCTATGGCGTGGTGACGGCAGGGGGCGCATCGCTCGACGCCAATGGCCCGACCATCCGCTTTGGCGGCGGCCCCGGCCTAGAGGTCGCCAAGATTGCCAAGGGTGGTCCCGATGAGGCCTTGAGCAAGGTCGCGGGCGTCAAGGCCATCGTGGCCATGGCCCCCGCCGGGGGCTCGATGGGCGCCTGGAACGCAGAGGGTCTGGCCAGTATTAAGGCCCCCATGCTGCTCATTGCGGGCGATCATGATCAGACGGTGGACTACACAACCGGAGCCAAGGCGATCTTTGGCGGCGCGGTCAATTCGGACCGCTATCTACTGACCTTTCATGAGGCGGGCCACTCGGTCGGGCTCGGTCCGGTGCCCGAAGAGATGATGGGCCAGCTTTGGGATCAGGACTGGTTTGCCGACCCGATCTGGCGGACCGATCGGATCAACGCCATCAATCTGCACTTCATCACGGCCTTCTTGAACCGCGCCCTGAACGGCAGGAGCGACCTCGACAGCTATCTCAATGTCGCAACGATCGCGTCAGATGATGGGGTCTGGGCCTATGATCCGAAGGCACCCTACGGAGCCTATAGCACCGCCACAAATGGGGTGACGGTCTGGAAGGGATTCCAGCGTCGCCATGCCCGTGGACTCGAACTTCGCCACGCTGCACCGATGCCGTAAGGTCAACGATTCGAGGCGCGAATCAGGTCAAGAGCGATTTCCCTTGCTAATTGAGCAGTTAGGTGAGACCTTGTACCTGTCGAATATCGAAATGGTTCGGTTGCTCTCCTCTGCTCGATCTGGATCGAGCGCCGGACTTGAACTCCTGACCCCCGCCGAATTCTGATCGTGGCCGCAAACTTTGCCGCTACGTCACTCTATGCCGTAAAGGTTTCTATTATGTCCATCGGGACCGTGAAGTGGTTTAACAGCCAAAAGGGCTTCGGCTTTATCCAACCTAACGACGGCGGCAACGACGTTTTCGTGCACATTTCGGCCGTTGAACGCGCTGGCTTGGGTACGCTGAACGAAGGCCAAAGCATCAGCTACGTCCTCGAAAAGGATCAGCGTAGCGGCAAGATGTCTGCTGGCCAGCTGCAAGCTGTCTAAAGCCATAACTGGCCGCGACTGACCTTTGGTCTGGCGCGTTCGGTTCTGACGAAATTCTTAGGCCGGTTGGCGAAAGCTAGCCGGCCTAAGTCTTGTCTGGGGCCTAGATCATCAGGCCTTGCGGGTTAGGTGATGCAGAACAATGCCGCTGGTGGTCGCCACATTCAGCGAGTCAAAGCCCCCGGCCATGGTCAGGCGTACGGTCTGGGTCCGCGCCAGCACCGAGGCCGACAGTCCCGGTCCCTCGGCTCCAAACAGCACCGCGCAGCGTTTCGGGCGGAGGCAGTCGGCCAACTCCCCCTGCCCCGATGGGCTGAGCGACAGGGTGTCAAAACCATTGGCCGCGAACAGCTCGACCATATCGACCCCCGGCGCGAGCTGGACGAAGGGCACAAGCAGGCCCCCGCCGACCGACACCCGGATGGCCTTGCGATAGAGCGGATCACAGCAGTCACTGTCCAGCACCACCGCATCGACCCCAAAGGCCGCGGCATTGCGAAAAATCCCGCCGACATTGTCATGGTTCGATAGGCCGCTTAAGCCGACCACCAAGGCGCCCGGTCTCAACCCCGCCAACAGCGCGGCGCCATCGGTGAGACCCGAGCGGCGCCCTAATCCCAAAATGCCCCGATGGATCGGAAAGCCGACGATCTGATCCATGACCGCTTGGCCAGCCTGATAGACCGGCAACCCATCGGGCAAGTCTGCCAAGAGATCACTTAGCCGCACGACTTGGCGTTCCGCCAGTAGCAGCGACAGCATCTGATGTCGCGGCGTGCGTGCTAGGACACGAACCACCACCTCACCCTCGGCGATGAACAGGCCCTCGCGCCCCACCAGATCGCGCTCCTTGACGGCGCGATAGGCGGCAATGCGCGGATCGTCTGGATCGGTGATCGGGATGATGTCGGGCAAGGCGGCTCTCTGTGACAGTGATCCTGTCGGCTTAACCCCTCGCCGCACCAATGCAAAGGGATGGCCGGAGCCTTGGCTTGCCTTAAGTGCCGCATCGCCTTACATGATGACCATCATATGAAGCCCAAGGGCAGCCCGTGCGCTATTCCAGTGACCAGAAACTCCAGACCCGAAACCGGGTGCTCAAGGCCGCAGCGGCTCAGATCCGAACCCATGGCCCGCAAGGGGTCGGGGTCGCGGCCCTGATGCAGGAGGTCGGCCTGACCCATGGCGGCTTCTATGCCCATTTCGCCTCCAAAGACGCGCTGATCGCCGCCGCCGTCAAAACCATGTTCGAAGATGCCGCCGCCCAAAGGGGACGGGTTATTGAAGATCGCTCTGGCCCAGCGGCCCTTGGGGCCTTCATTGATAGCTATCTGACCGCCGACCACCGCGATCGGCCCGACCGGGGCTGCCCCGTCGCCTGCCTGCTGGGGCAGTCCGCCCAACTGCCCGCCCTTGCCCGTCCGGCCTTTGACACCGGCGTACGCGGCATGGTCCGGCTGATGGCCAGCTATCTGCCTGAAACCACGCCAGACCCGATGGCGCTGGCCTCCTCCCTGATCGCAGAACTGGCCGGAGCCCTAGCCCTTTCACGCGCCGTCGAGGACGAAGCCCTATCCCTTCGTCTTTTAGAACAGTCCCGCCTTGCCCTGCGCGCCCGCGCAGGCCTTGCGATCCCTAACACCGAAAGCCCCTACCATGACCACTGAACCCAAAAGCTTCGCCGAAATGTCCGGCCTCGAGCAGCTGCAAACCGCCTTCCAAGGCACCGGTCCCCGGCGCGGCATCGGCGCGACACTGGGCTTCACCGCCGTCTCGGTCGAAGAGGGCAAGGTCGTGTTCGGCGGCACCCCGACAGAGGATGTCTATAATCCGATCGGCACGGTCCATGGCGGCTATGCGGCGACCATGCTCGATTCCGCTCTCGCCTGCGCGGTCCATTCCAAGCTCAAGCCCGGCCAAGGCTATACGACACTCGAGCTTAAGGTCAGCTATCACAAGGCCATGACCACCAAGACCGGCCCGATCACCGCCGAAGGTGTCGTCATCACCATGGGCCGCCGCGCCGCCTTTGCCGAGGGCAAGGTCACCGACGCGGCTGGGAACCTCTATGCCAGCGCCACCTCCAGCCTGCTGATTTTCGACCTGCCGACAAAGGCCTAAGGTCAGGCACAAAGCTGTTATAGAGACGGTCTGATCGCCCCCTCGTGCCTGTAGGTATAGCCCGTCCCATGGAGCGCCCCGCGCCGTCTTTGCCCCCCACCCTGCCAAGCCAGTTTGAAGACTGGTTTGCGGCCAAGGGCTGGGCTGCGCGCGACCATCAGATCGCGATGGTACAAAGGGCAAAGGTCGGCCGCCATGTACTACTCATCGCCCCGACCGGCGGCGGCAAGACCTTGGCTGGCTTCCTACCCAGCCTGATTGACCTGAGCCAAACCCCGGCCTCCGAAAGGGCCGAGGGGATCCACACCCTCTATATTTCGCCGCTCAAGGCCTTGGCCGTAGATGTGGCGCGCAACCTCATGGCCCCAATTGAGGAGATGGGTCTGCCCATCCGCGTGGAATCGCGCACGGGTGATACCAACCTCTCAAAGCGCCAGAGGCAAAAGGCCAATCCGCCGGACATCTTGCTGACCACTCCCGAACAGCTCGCCCTGTTCTGCGCTTGGGATGGGGCGAGGGCCTATTTTGCTAACCTTAAGACCGTGATCATCGACGAGGTCCATGCCTTGCACGGCTCCAAGCGCGGCGACCTGCTTTGCCTTGGCTTGGCGCGGCTGCAAAGCTTTGCCCCTGCCATGCGCCGGGTCGGCCTGTCGGCGACCGTGGAAGACCCAGACCGCTTGCGCCGCTGGATTGCGCCAAGGCCAGAGGTCGCCGATCTGGTGCTGGGCACGCCCGGTGCGCCGCCACGCATCGAGGTTCTGCTCTCCGATCAGCGTGTCCCCTGGGCCGGTCACAGCGCTCAACATGCGATGGCCGAGGTCTATGAGACCCTGAAGACCGCGCGAACGGCCCTCGTCTTCGTCAATACCCGCTGGCAGTCAGAATTTGCCTTTCAAGAGCTTTGGCGGCTGAACGAAGACAATCTGCCCATCGCCCTGCACCACGGCGCTCTGGCCCCCGAACAGAGGCGCAAGGTCGAGGCCGCGATGGCGAGGGGAGAGCTGCGGGCCGTGGTCTGCACCTCTACGCTGGATCTGGGCATAGACTGGGGGGCCGTCGATCTGGTCATTCAACTGGCCGCGCCCAAGGGATCGTCCCGGCTGGTTCAAAGGATCGGCCGGTCAAACCACCGGCTGGATGAACCCTCGCGCGCCCTGCTGGTTCCGGCCAACCGCTTTGAGATGCTAGAATGTCAGGCCGCCCTTGAGGCTGTGGCGGCCGGAGCCCTCGATGGTGATCCACCCCGCACCGGCGCCTTGGACGTATTGGCGCAACATCTGATGGGCGCCTGCTGCGGTGAGGCCCTGTCGAGCGAGGCCCTGTTTGCCGAAGCAAGGTCGGCTGCCCCCTACGAAGAAATGAGCCAGCAGGATTTCGACGATGTCCTGTCCTTCGTGTCGAACGGCGGCTATGCCCTGCGCACCTATGACCAGTTCCACCGGATCGTGACCGGTCAGGACGGGCTATGGCGCGTGCGAAATCCGCAAACGGCCCAGCGGCACCGGCTCAATGTCGGCGCCATCGTGGCCGGAGCAACCTTGAACATCCGCGTTTCATCCGGTCGCCACGGCGGCGGGCGAAAGATCGGTGAGGCCGAGGAATGGTATTTTGAACAACTGACCCCCGGCGACACCTTCCTGTTTGGCGGCGAGGTTTGGCGCTTTGAAGGGGTCAGCGGCATGGATGCCCGCGTCACCCGCTCTGCCGATAAGGAACCCAAGATTCCCAGCTGGGGCGGTACCAAGTTCTCCATGTCTACCCATCTGGCCGAGCGCGTCCGCGACATGATCATGGACCGCGACCACTGGCAGCACCTACCCGGCGATGTGCAAGACTGGCTTGGGGCCCAAGCGGCCCATTCGGCCATTCCCGCCGCCGATGGGCTTCTGGTCGAAACCTTCCCGCGCGGCGGCAAGCACTATCTGGTCTGCTATCCCTTTGAGGGTCGGCTGGCCCATACCACCTTGGCCATGTTGCTGACCCGGCGGCTGGACCGACTGGGCGTCGCGCCTCTGGGCTTTGTCTGTAACGACTATGTCCTCTGTATCTGGGCCATGAAGCCTATGGACGGTCTGGACCTGAATGATCTGTTCCAGCAGGACATGCTGGGGGACGATCTCGAGGCGTGGCTGGATGACAGTATCATGCTCAAGCGTATGTTCCGCCACTGCGCCCTGATCTCGGGCCTGATCGAGCGGCGGTTTACGGGGGCGGAGAAGTCGGGCCGTCAAGTGACCTTCTCCAGCGACCTGATCTATGACGTCCTGCGCAAACACCAGCCCGACCATCTGTTGCTGCGGTGCGCGCGCGCCGATGCGGCTGTGGGTATGTTGGATATTCGCAGGCTGGGCGATTTCTTACAGCGGATCGTTGGAAAGGTTCGAGGGATCAGCCTGCCAAAGGTCTCGCCCTTTGCTGTGCCCGTGATGATGGAGATTGGCCGCGAGGCCATTGCCGGTGCCGCGCAAGAAGCGATCCTCGAAGCGGCCGCCTTTGACCTGATCAGTGAGGCCCTCTCGTGACGGGGGCCACCAACAGTCCAGTCCGGTTGCCCTGTGGATCGGTCAGGCTAACGGTCAATGGCGAGGCGGTGACCTTACGTCCCTCCGGTGCCCTTTGGCTGGAACAGCATCAAACCGTGGTGGTGGCGGATCTGCATCTCGAAAAGGGGTCGGCCTATGCGGCACGCGGCCAGATGCTGCCGCCCTATGACACGGCTGAGACCTTGCGCCGTCTTACCCAAGAGGTCGCCGCCCTAGGGCCGGGGCGACTGATCCTACTGGGGGATAGTCTGCATGATGGTAAGGCCGAGGCGCGGCTTGCCCCGACCGATGTCGAGCAAATTGATCGGCTTGCGCAAGGGCTGGAGCTGCTCTGGGTCATAGGCAACCATGACGCCGATGGGCCCCGCCATCTTCCGGGCCAGACCCTCGATGAGATCACGATCGGCAAGCTGATCCTTCGCCACGAACCCCTGCCCACACCGCAGCCGGGCGAGGTGGCCGGACACCTGCACCCCTGCGCCAAGGTAACGGGGAAAGGCCGCAGCGTCCGGCGGCGCTGTTTTGCAACCGATGGCCAAAGGCTGATCTTACCGGCCTTTGGGGCCTATGCCGGGGGATTGAATCTTCGCGACGCCGCCTTCAGCCCACTCTTTGCCAAGCCCCCAATCGCCGCCGCGCTGGGCAAGGATCAGGTCCACCTGATCGGCTGGAGCCAACTGGTCGCGGACCGCTAGGGCCTAGCCCCGCATAGACTGTTCAAACACAAAGGCCATCGAGACCCCGGCGACCACCGTCAAGGTCGTGCGCAGGGGCGCGTACCAGTGGGGGGTCTCTGCCGATCCCGTATCCCAAAGCCACTGGGCGAGATAAACCGCGATCAGGCCGCCCAACTGCCAAGAGAGGGGCATCCAGATCGCGCCAACCAACAGGCCCCAAGCGGCCAAACTGGGCAAAACCGCAAGGCTGAGGATCTTGCCGCGCGGCGGATAGTGCCGGATGCACTCCATTCCCCAGCGCGCGCCCCCCAAGAACGACAGGATCACAGCGGAATAGGTCAGCATGGCCAAACCCATCGGACCGCGCAGATTTTCAGGTCCCGCGCAATATCCCACCGCCGTGCCAATGAAGGGCAAGGTGCCGCCAAGGCCTAGGACCCAGGCCGCTATGGCCGGTTTTTCTCTAGCGGGCATGAGGACTTAACTCCTGCGGAAGATCACGGAGGCACCATAGCCGCTGGCGATGGCAAGAAAAACCGCTAAAAATCCATAGGCCCAAGGGCGCTGATGGGCGAACAGATAGATGGTGCGCTCGATCCCGACCTTACGGACCTCTAGGGTGCGTTGGCGGACCTGAACCTCGCGGCCCTCTTGGAACAGATGGATCTCGGCCTGATAGCGTCCAATCGGGGCAGAGGTCGGAAGGTTGATCTCGGCGCGGAAGAGGCCCTTGTCGACATAGGTCACACCATGCTCGTTTTGATCATAGAGCCCGGCGGCATTCTTGATCCGCACCACCGCGCGGCGATAGTCCAGATAGTCACTGCCCAAGCGGCTGACCACCAGGTCCTTGACGCCAAACCGGGTTTCTACAGCGCCATCGACAGGCGTGTTGAAGGCCAGATGATCGACCCCAATCGCCAGACGGCGAAGGGTGCCAAAGTCGGCAATCTCGTTCAGAGGGCGACTGCTCGCCACGGTGTAGAAGCCCGGCGCCCCTTGGAATACGACCGGGCGGCTATTGAGCCATAGGCCAGCGACCTGAACCTTGCGGGCAATCCGAACCGGCTGGTCGGGACCTCGAACCACGACCACCACGTCGGCGGGCCGATCAGTGCTGTTGAACACCGCGCCATAGAGCACGATCTTCTGGCCATGATAGTCCGAGGTGACCTCAACCTTGGTTGTGGTCAAGGCGGCGGAAACGCTGGCCGCAGGGACTGGCGGTGGGGGAAGATCAAACGCCATCAGCCCCCCATTCCCGGGGCGAGCACAAAGGGATCAGACGGGGTGACGAACACACCCAGTCCCATCTGCAAGCCGACCAGCAAGACGATGACCGCCAGCACGACCCGCAGTTCTTCCGCGCGGAACCGGGCCGACGCCCTCGCCCCCAACTGCGCGCCAATGACGCCGCCAAAAAGGAGCAAGGTCGCCAACATCAGATCTACGGTCTGGTTGCGTCCGGCCTGCAGGATGGTGACGAGGGAGGTGGTGATGATGATCTGGAACAGGCTGGTTCCCACCACGACCCCTGCAGGCATGCGCAACAGATAGACCATGGCGGGCACGAGCACGAAGCCGCCGCCCACGCCCATGACAGCGGAAAGTATACCGACAAAGACCCCGATCAGAACCGGAGGAATGACGCTGATATAGAGCCGCGAGCGCGGGAACTTCATCTTTAGGGGAAGGCCATAGAGCCAAGCTGGACGCCGGTCCTTGACCACCTCCGGCGGCTCGCCTCGGCGGCGGCGCAGCAAGGAGCCCAGCGACTCGGTCAACATCAGCCCGCCGATCACACCCAGAAAGATCAGATAGGACAGGGACACGACCAGATCGCCCTGCCCCATAAGGCGCAGCATCCGGAAAATCTCAACGCCAATAAGGGATCCCGCCGCACCGCCAGCGGCCAAGACCGCGCCCATGCGAAAGTCCACGGCGCGTTTTCGGCCATAGGCAAAGACGCTTGATGCCGAAGAGGCAACCACGTGATTGGCTTGGCTGGCAACAGCCACGGCCGGGGGAATGCCCATAAAGACCAGGACGGGGGCCATCAGAAAGCCGCCGCCAATGCCAAA
>CAISGS010000076.1 GCA_903884915.1 uncultured Caulobacteraceae bacterium
GCGCTGGCCGTTCTTGACGGTCAGTTGGTAATAGCTGACGCCCTCTTGGCTCTCGCCATTGACGTCGCGCAGACGCGGCATGCCGCTTTCGACGCAGGCCTCGACCACAGCGTCCGAGACCGTGTGGCGCTCAGTAACGTCGGACACATTGAGCGGGCCGCCCGTGGCGTGGAACTCATCGGAGCCGCGCTCTTGGTTTTCGGCGCGGCGGAAATAGGGGACTACATCATCCCAACCCCAGCCCTCACAGCCCAGTTGGCGCCAGCCATCATAGTCGGCATGCTGACCGCGAATATAGAGCAGGCCATTGATCGAAGACGACCCGCCCAGAACCTTGCCGCGCGGCCAGACATGCTGGCGTCCGCCTGTGCCGGGATCGGGCTCGGTGGTGTAGAGCCAATTGACCTTGGGGTCCTTCAAGGTCTGGGAATAGCCAACCGGAATATGAATCATAAGGTTGGACATGAACTGTGAGGGGTTGCGGGTCGGACGATCGTCGCCGCCGGCCTCGAGCAACAGGACCTTGGACTTGCCATCGGCTGAAAGACGGTTGGCCAGAACGCAGCCCGCTGATCCTGCGCCCACAATGATGTAGTCAAACATGTTGGTTCCTGACATTCCCGGCCCTGTCCTAATTTTATCGTTGTCTGAGCTGATATTGCGCTGCCTTGACGTCCGCGTGAAGCCCTGCCGTTGCGGCAACTGTGCGGTTCCTTTGCCGATTAGACCGCTGGCCTTGACTCTCCTAGCGTCAAGCCCTTCCGATGGATGCAAAATCACGCAATGGGAGATTTGACCGTGGCCACCCTACCGACCTTTGACACAATCCTTTTGGACATTGCTGATGGTATTGCCACCATCACGCTGAACCGTCCGGACAAGATGAATTCCTTCACCAACGGCATGATGTTGGACATGATCGCGGCCCTGGATCACACCGACGCCAATGATGACGTCAAGGCTGTGATCATTACCGGTTCGGGCCGCGCCTTCTGTGCCGGTGCCGATCTCTCCGCAGGCGCTGCGACCTTTGACTATGACAAGGCGAGCGGGACAGGGCGCGAAGAGGGTTTGGTCAATGGCGTCTATCGCGATGGCGGTGGTCGGTTGACCCTGCGCATTTTCGAAAGCTTGAAGCCCGTCATCGGCGCGATCAATGGCGCTGCTGTCGGCATTGGCGCGACCATGCAGTTGCCGATGGATATTCGTTTGGCCACGCCGGAGGCCAAGTACGGGTTCGTCTTTGCACGTCGGGGCATTGTGCCAGAAGCCTGCTCGTCCTGGTTCCTCCCGCGTCTGGTGGGCATTTCGACGGCGCTGGAATGGTGCTATTCGGGCCGGATCTTTACGGGCCAAGAGGCCTGCGATCGCGGTCTGGTCCGTTCGGTTCACACCGCCGAAGACCTGCTGCCCGCCGCCCGCGCCATTGCGCGCGACATTATCGACAATACCGCGCCCGTGTCCGTGTCCCTGACCCGTCAGATGATGTGGCGCATGCTGGGTGCCGACCATCCTATGGAGGCGCACAAGATTGACAGCCGCGCCATCCAAGAGCGGGGCAAGGCCGCCGACTCCAAAGAAGGCGTTAGCTCCTTCCTCGAGAAGCGTCAGCCGTCCTATCCGAATAAGGTCTCTACTGACATGCCAGGCTTCTTCCCTTGGTGGTCAGAGCGTCCATTCGCCTAATTATTGACACAGGTTCCCGCCTAGTCTTTCGCAAGCGCGAAGGCTAGGCACCGCTGGCCCGAGTTCTCCGAGCGGAATTTTTAGTTCTTCAAGCCCTGCGTTCGTCCTTTTGAAAATATCACAATGCTAAAATGACATTAATCGCGTCAAATGTTGGATGGATTGACGTCTTCCGTAACGATCTGCCCCCATTATCATGAGCAGCCATTGATAGTTGTCATAGCCATGCCTATGTTCAAGGCATCATTCATTTTGGGGTGATAGAAACGAAATCGAGACTTAGACGCTATTTCTTCCATTGTTTTCGGTTTCGATTGTCGTTATTTAGCCACTATAGTTTTTTGGAGGCCCAGTCTTTCCCTGGACCTAACTCTTTGTCAGGTGAACATAAGCATGGACGACAAATCCGAAATCATCGAGATGACCGCCGACATCGTTTCGGCCTATGTGGGTAACAATTCGGTCGCCGCTGCGGACCTGCCGTCGCTGATCCAGAATATTCACCGCGCCCTGTCTGGCGTTAACAGCGCACCAGAGCCCGTTGAAGTCAGCGTCAAGGAGCCTGCGGTCTCTTTGAAGCGCTCCATTACGCCTGACTATTTGATTTGTTTGGAAGATGGCCGCAAATTTAAATCGCTGAAGCGCCATCTGCGGACCAAGTACAATATCAGCCCTGAAGAATACCGCGCCAAATGGGGTCTTCCTAAAGACTATCCCATGGTTGCCCCCAACTATGCCAAGGCGCGTTCGGAACTCGCCAAGCAAATGGGTCTTGGACAGGGTGGTCGTCAGGCTGCACGTAAGGGCCGCTAGACTCTCGTCTTCGCCTTTTGACTCACACTGTTGAGTCCTATGATTCAGCGAGGCCCGTTACTCATCAAGAGTGACGGGCCTTTTGCTTTCTATTGACTCTTGGAAAATTTATATCTGCAGGTTCGCGTTTTTTCGCTTGCCACCGATTCGGTGGTTAAGAGATACTGAATCGTCGTGATTCCAATAGGTTGTTGGGGAATCCGGAGATGACGATGCAAACGGGAGCTACCGCTGCGGCGGCGCGCGCACAACAGGATCTCTATGCCTACTGGGCGTCCATGAAGGGCGGGCAGAAGTTGCCATCCCGTGCGGCGATCCGTCCGGAAGATCTCAAGCGCTTTTTACCGACCATCAGTCTGATCGATGTCCACCCCAATTCTGGCGACTATCGACTGCGTTTAGCGGGTACGGGTCTGTTCAATGTCTATGGCCGCGAAATCACCGGCCGGACCATCGGCGAGGCCTTTTCCCCACCCGTGGCCGACTATTGGCGCGAAGAACTGGACCGGGTGGTCGATGACCGCCTTCCGGTCGTCGGTCTGCACAACTTGGCTTGGAGAGGCACGCCGCACCTTTCCATGCTCTGGATCCGCCTTCCCTTGGCCAGTAATGGCGAAGATGTGGATATGATCCTTGGCTATGACGCCCTTGTCGGCGCTGTCAGCGAGCAGGCCTTCAGCGGCATACGCGCCGCGTAGTTAGGAAAATAATCCTAACAACCTAGAATTTTAGGAAAGTTATCCTCGCCCATTGGGGGTTTGGCTAAGCTGTTTCTCGTCATTGGATTGCGAGGATAGCCCATGAGCCGTTTGCGCCCTGCCCTGAAGACTTTCGAACCGGTAAGCCCCAATCGGCGGCCGGACAGTCGCCGCGATCGTTTGAAAGCCGCCTTTGTGACCAGCCTAGTGGCTATGGCTACCGGCGTCAGTCCCGGCGACATCCGGTCGAGGACCCGAAACCGTGCCGAGGCGGCGCGTGCCCGCCAAATTGCCATGTATCTGAGCCATGTCAGCTTTGAGTGGCCCCTGACCCGTGTGGGCGCAGCCTTCGACCGAGACCGCACAACGGCGGGCTATGCTTGCCATCTGGTCGAAGACCTGCGTGATGATGCCGATTTTGACGCCCATCTCAGCGCCATGGAGGCCTGCCTAAAATATGTCCCTCAGGTTCAAGTGAACTGATTAGGAACGAACGGCTGAGGCGTCGCGCCGGATCCGCTCGACCATTGACCGTAGGCCGTTAGAGCGCTGGCTCGATAGGGCGCCGCTGAGGCCCAACCGGTCAAAGGCCTTCTGGGCATCAAAGGCGAGGATGTCTTGAGCCGTTCGGCTAGAATAGAGCCTTAGGACCAGAGCAACCAATCCCCGCACAATGTGGGCGTCGGAATCCCCTCGGAAGGTCAAGTGGGTTCCGTCCGTGGTTTCTGTGACCAACCAGACCTGGCTCGCACAGCCCCGGACCTTGTTCTGATCACTGCGCTCTGTGTCGCTGAGGGGGGCAAGGTCGCGGCCCAGATCGATGACGTGGCGATAGCGTTCCTCCCAGTCGCCGAGCATCTCAAACTCGGCTTCCAGATCGTCTAGTTCATCATTCATGGTCGCAGACATGGGCTCAGCCGTAGACAGGAGCATGACGCCAAATTGGCGCTCGCCGTTAAGCGTCCACTTAGGCCGTGACCGGCCTCAAGGCAACGGTGCGCTCGAGGCTGTAAAGGACTCACAGGCTCATACACAGGAATCTGGTCCCTCGGTTCGCTTGTGGATTGTGCGCAGTCGCGTCTTGGCCCGTGGGGGCGTAAAGAGATTGACCGAAAGGACTATCCTCTGAGCCCGACCCGTAACCCTGTTGCACCCACCTCTTCCACGCCCGGGACATCCCTTGGCGGCGGGCTGCTGTGGCGTGGGATCTTGGCCTTGGTCATAGGGTGCGCGGGTTTAGGTCTTATTGCCCTTGGCATCCCGGCCATGGAGGAGGGACCTGTTCCGTTCCTCGCGCTGGCCGGTGCCATCCTGATCTTCACGGCGGTGCTGCTCATGCTGCGCGGCGGAGCTTCGACGCCAGCGACCGAAACCGCAGCCCTTCAGGCGCTGGAGCAGGAACTGGCGTCCCAACCGCACCTAATCCTCACCCTCAGCCCTGAGGGACGCGCCCTGAGCGCCTATGGCACGGTTCCAGAGGGAATTAGCCTCGATGGGCTGTTTGAGGCGGGACTGGTCGATGCCGCCGCGCAGGCCGATCAATCGGTGCTCCAAGCGGCGATCCAAGCCGCCTCCCGCGAGGGGCAGGGCCGGGCAGGCTTTTCCCCGCGCTATGCCATGCAAGCCTATGCGGTGGTTGATCTGCGCCGTCTGGCCGATGGCCGCCTTGCGGCGATCCTGCGCGATGCCTCGCTCGAACATTCCCACGCGGTTCGTCTCGAGACCGCGCGGATCGAAGCCGACGAGATGAACGCGGGCAAGTCTCGGTTCTTGGCCAATATGAGCCATGAGCTGCGCACGCCGCTCAATGCGATCATGGGCTTTTCCGACATTATGCGAACCCAGATGTTCGGTCCCCTGACGGGAAAATATGCCGAATATGTCGGACTTATCCACGAATCTGGCCGCCACCTGCTCGATCTGATCAACGATGTTTTGGACATGTCGAAGATCCAAGCCCAGCGCTATGAACTGACGCGGGAAATATTCGATATCCGCGAACCGGTCAGTGCGGCCCTGCGGCTCTTGCGCGTTCAGGCCGATGAGGCCGGGGTCAAGCTGCGCGGTAGCCTCCCCACCGGTTTGATCGAGGCCAATGCCGACCGCCGAGCCTTGAAGCAGATCGTGATCAATCTGGTCTCCAACGCCATCAAGTTCACCCCGGCGGGCGGGCAGATCACGGTCAACCTTCAGGCCTATGGCGACATCTTGGACCTGAGCGTGATCGACAATGGCATTGGCATCTCGGCCGAGGATGTCAGCCGCCTTGGTCGTCCCTTCGAGCAGGTGGGCGACACGACCCGGCAGATCGGCGGGACGGGTCTTGGCCTATCGCTGGTCCGCGCCTTTGCAGAGCTACATGGCGGTGAAATGATCATTGAAAGCCGTCTGGGCGAGGGCACGACCGTGACCGTCCGTCTTCCGGTGCTGGATGTGGCACCGATCAGCCCGGCAGAACCCGAAGGGGCAAATGAGGCGCGGGCCAATGTCGTGGCCTTCCCCGGTGGTCGCCCCACCTAATCTTTTTGATCTGAGCCTATTTCTGGCCTGAGGCTAGGAAGGCGCGCCCCGCTGCAAAGTCGCCCACTTCAATATAGGCGGTTCGGACACTGTCCCCGTCCCGGCCTGCAAAGACGAAGTCGACTCTAACCGCCTCGCGGGGGTCCAACTCTGCCATGGCCGCTGCGGCCGCCGGTGGCCAGCGAAAGGCGGTGCCGCTCTTGGCCTTGGCAGGGAGGAGATAGGGATCAGCTTCGCGGCGATCTTCGGCCAAGATGGCTCGAGATACCGACAGGGGCGCGGCCCTAGCATGGAGCGGAATCTTGCCGCTTTCGTTGGCAACCCGAGCATTGAGATAGGGCCTTGGGGCCTTGGTCAGGTCGCGCATCATGATCCGCGCGCTATAGGGTATGGCCCCATCTGCAAAGCTCGCCGCCGCCACGAGGCCGCTTGACCCTGATCGAGAGGCGATGCCAAAGGTCATACTGTCCCAGCCAAACCGTGCCGTTTGGTACAGTTGCCAATTTGCGGTGTGGACGGCTTGCCCGCGACTGGCTGCCCAGCCGGCTGTGTCGCCCGGAAAGTCCATGCGCGTCAGACGGCTATAGGCGGCAAAGGCCGATTTTACCCGGCTTGCGGCGACGGTCAGGTCCGACGACTGACAGGACACAGAATTTGACCGCAAGGTCGCTTGGCGCGCCGTGTCCTTGATCACGTCCTGATCGATGCCTGCGCGCAAGGCCGCGCCGCGCGCTTGCAGGCGTGCCGCATCAAGGGCAACGGTCACAGGCGGGGCAAACAGATTGCAGCGATGGTCAGCGACGCTCATCACTGTGCGTTCATAGAACAGGTCAAGGGCCGTCGCCTGAGCGGCGGGTGCAACGGTCAGGGCCGCCGCGGTGGCAAGCCAACCCATCCCCTTTAGACCTATCGAGCGTTGCGGCATTTTGCGCGGGCTCATCATCACATTCTGATTTCTTGCTAGGTGCGAGATGCAGGCTGGATGATACTGCGAAAACCTTTCGTCAAGGTTATTCACGAGGCCTTGTATGATCCTATCGACTGACATCTGGGTGGCCGCCCTGATCCGCCGGGCCGAGCTTGGCGGAGGGTTCGGTGTTGTGGCCCATAAGGGCGATGCGCGCGCAGGCTCAGTCTTGGTCAAGGCCTTCAACCAGCATGACGGCACGGTCCGGGTGTTTTCCGAGGCCACCAAAGGCGACGGGTCAAGGGTCTGGATGCAGCCCCTGTCGGCAACCGACGAGCCCTCTGCCGATGCCTATCTGGCCCGCAGTCTGCGCGTTGATCCCGATCTATGGGTGGTCGAGATTGAAGACCGCGAAGGTCGACATTTTCTTGTTGAGCCGGTCGACGGCACTTAAATTCTTGACCAAATCATAAGAGTTGCGGCTAACTTACCATTCCTGCCTACTGGCGCAGGAAC
>CAISGS010000077.1 GCA_903884915.1 uncultured Caulobacteraceae bacterium
CCTGATGCTCGGCGGTAGCGAAGCCCAACAGGCCGCTTGGCTGCCCAAGATTGCGGCGGGCGAGATTGTCGCCACCCTGGCCGTTGACGAAACAGCCCATCACCACCCCTCAACCATCGCCCTGACCGCGACCAAGTCTGGATCGGGCTATGTGCTGAACGGGACCAAGAGCTTTGTCCTCGACGGCGGCTCTGCTGACCTTCTGATCGTCGTGGCCCGCACCAGCGGCGCCAAGTCCGATGAGGCGGGCATTACCCTCTTCCTCGTCGACGGTTCAGCCAAGGGCCTGACGCGCCAGACCCTAACCATGGTCGATAGTCGCGCCGTGGCGAACCTGACTCTTACCGGTGTCGAAGTGGCGGCCGATGCGGTTCTGGGCCCTGTCGATCGCGGCTTTGCCATCCTCGAACAGACCCTCGACCGGGCCCGCGCTGGTCTGGCCGCCGAAATGATCGGCACCGCTACCCAAGCCTTCGAGATCACGCTCGACTATCTCAAGACCCGCACCCAGTTCGGACAGGGCATCGGTACCTTCCAAGCCCTGCAACACCGGGCGGCCAAGCTCTATACCGATCTAGAACTGGCCCGCTCCTGCGTGCAGGCGGCGCTGGACGCCATTGATGAAAAGTCCAACGACATCCGTGCCCTAGCCTCTCTGGCCAAGGCCAAGGCCGCTGACGTGCTGCACCTAGCCTCCAACGAGATGGTTCAGATGCATGGCGGGATCGGCATGACCGACGCCCATGATGCAGGCCTCTACATGAAACGCGCCCGCGTGGCTGAGGCAACCTTCGGCGGGGCCTCCTATCACCGCGACCGCTACGCCAAGATCGGCGGGTTCTAGAGCCATGCAGATCAAGGGCGCTGTTGCGATCATCACCGGCGCGGCCTCAGGCATTGGCCTGGGCATTGCCAGTGCCCTCGCCCGCCGAGGGGCCAAGGTCATCTTGGCCGATATTCAGGCTGATCGGGCCGCTGAAGCCGCCAAGGCCCTGTGCGATCAGGGTCTTCACGCCGCCAGTGCTGCCCTCGACGTGACCGAAGACGCAAGTTGGGCGGCCTTGGCCGAACTGGCCCCGACCCTCTTTGGCCAGCCGGTGCAGATGCTCTTCAACAATGCCGGGGTCGGTCTGCGCGGCATGGTCCACACCACGCCCCGGCGCATGTGGGACTGGTCCTTTGCCGTCAATGTCACCGGGGCCTTTACCGGTGTCTCCACCTTTGCCCCCGTCATGTTGGCCAGCGGCCTGCCCTGTAAGATCGTCAATACGGCCTCGGAACATGCCCTAGGACTACCTGAAAGCGAGCGCGGCGGCATATTGGCCCCCTATACCTCGGCCAAACATGCGCTGATGGGCTATAGCCTCTGCATGCGCCGCGACTTTGCGGGCAGCAATGTCAGCGCCGGGGTTATCTGTCCGGGCGTAGTGGTCAGCGATATTTGGAATTCTCTGGCCCATCGCCAAGAGCGGTTCGGCGGTCCGCGTCAGGTTCCCACCGATGTGGCCGAGGCCATGATTGCCACGGCCAAGGCCAAGGGGATCACCTCAGAACTGGCTGGTGAGCGTATCGCCGATCAGGTTGAGGCCGACGCCTTCTTCATCTTCACCAACGGTCCCGATGAGACCGAGGTCGCCACCGACTATCAGACCGAGATCATGGCCGCTCTGGCCAACTTCAACAGTCGCTATCGGGGCTAGGCCCTCCCCACGCTGGGGGAGGGTTGGAGCCAATCGGTCTTAGAAGGTCACCACGGTGCGGATCGATTCGCCGTGATGCATCAGCTCGAAGGCCTTGTTGATATCTTCGAGCGGCATGACGTGGGTGATCAAATCGTCGATGGCGATCTTGCCGTCCATATACCAGTCAACGATCTTTGGAACGTCGGTCCGGCCCTTTGCGCCGCCAAAGGCTGAGCCCTTCCAGACGCGGCCCGTGACCAGTTGGAACGGACGGGTGGCAATTTCCTGGCCCGCACCGGCGACGCCGATGATGACGCTTTCGCCCCAGCCCTTGTGGCAGCATTCCAAGGCTTGGCGCATGACATTGACATTGCCGATGCACTCGAACGAGTAATCCACGCCGCCGTCGGTCAGTTCCGCAATGGCCGCCACCACGTCGGGCGTGTCCTTGGGATTGATGAAGTGGGTCATGCCGAACTTGCGGGCCATGGCTTCGCGTTCGGGGTTCAGGTCCACACCGATGATCTTATCCGCGCCAACCATGCGCGCGCCTTGCAGCACGTTTAGACCAATGCCGCCCAGACCAAAGACAGCGACATTAGAGCCGGGACGAACCTTGGCCGTATTGATCACCGCGCCGACGCCAGTGGTGACACCGCAGCCGATGTAACAGACCTTCTCGAACGGCGCGTCCTTGCGGATCTTGGCCAGAGCGATCTC
>CAISGS010000078.1 GCA_903884915.1 uncultured Caulobacteraceae bacterium
AAGGATAGACGCCACGCATCCAGCCTTGCCCCCGTCTCGAGAAGGACCGCGCCCGCCTGAAAATCCCCGCCTTGCGCGCGGATATTGGCGCCCTGTCCCGTCAGGGGACCAAGGAGGGCCATATCGCCGTCACGCTGGACATTTTCTTGAATAACCACATGGTCGCAATTGTCCGGAACCGGCGCGCCGGTAAAGATGCGCACGGCTTGACCCCGCAAGACCGCACCCTTGAAGGCCATGCCTGCTGCGCTCTCTCCAATCACGTGAAGTTTGGCTGGGTTATCAAGGGCGTCAGAGGACCGAAGGGCATAGCCGTCCATAGCCGAGGCTCGAAAGGGAGGCTGATCTCGTACAGCCACGACGGGCTCTGCCAAAACCCGGCCATAGGCCTGATCTGGGTTCACCGTTTCAGGGCCCATGGGGCGGGCCTTGGCCAAAATCCGTTGGCGCGCCTCTTGAGCCGTAAGATTTTTCATCAGGAAGCCCCGCCCGGAGCCCGCTGGAAATCTCCAGAGGCACCGCCGGTCTTGCTGACCAGCCGGACATCTTCGATGGTCATGGCCTTATCGGCAGCCTTCAGCATGTCATAGAGCGTCAGGCAGGCGACCGAAACGGCGGTCAGCGCCTCCATTTCGACGCCGGTTGGCCCCGTGGTGCGCACCCTTGCCACAACACCCAGTCCAATGCCGGGAACCTCGTTCACCTCCACAATGACCTTTGACAGGGCCAGAGGGTGACAGAGGGGGATCAGATCCGCGGTCCGCTTTGCGGCCATAACGCCAGCCAGTTCTGCGGTCGCCATCACTTCACCCTTGCGGCCTCCGCCGGCTAAGGCCAGTGCCAAGGTTTGAGGGGCCATGCGAACGCGACCCTCAGCCACGGCCTCGCGCAGGGTTTGGGCCTTGTGCGAAACATCAACCATCCGCGCCCGGCCGTTGGCATCTATATGGGTGAGGGAATGGGCGGGCGTGTCAGTCATCTGATCAGCGCTCATTCAATCGCGGCATCAGTTCGACCAGATTGCAGGGCTTGTGACGGCTGTCCAGTTGCGCGGAAATGACCTTGTCCCATCCATCCTTGACCGCGCCATTGGAGCCCGGAAGGCAAAAGACAAAGACGCCCCCGACAATCCCGGCCAAGGCCCGGCTTTGCAAGGTCGAGAGGCCAACGGTCTGGGTGCTGACCATGTGAAACACGACAGAAAACCCTTCGATCCGCTTGTCAAACAGGGGCTCGATCGCTTCAGGCGTCACGTCGCGGCCGGTCAGGCCGGTTCCGCCCGTCGAGACAATCGCATCGACCTCGCCAGACGCGACCCAGGCCAAGACCTTGGCGCGGATGGCGCTGCGATCATCGGGCACAAGGGCGCGGCCTGCGAGCACATGACCCGCATCGCTAACCCGGCTAGCCAATAGATCGCCTGAGCTATCGCTTTCCTCGTCGCGGGTATCGGAAACGGTGAGCACGGCCACGCGCACGGGGACCTTGGTCAAGGTCTCATCGATGCGGCCACCAAAGCCAGCGGGGAGGGTGGTCATAGGTCTGATATCCTTAACGAGGCGTTTGCTCAGCGGTCCAGCGCGTTAGGTCTTGATAGTCCGCTTGGCGCGGCTCAATCCAGCGTGCGCCGCCTGGTCCGTGCTCTTTTTTCCAAAAGGGCGCTCGGCTTTTCAAATGGTCCATCAAAAAATCGGCGCCCTCAAAGGCTTGACGACGATGGGCCGCGGCGGTGGCCACAAAGACGATCGCCTCCCCGGGCAGGATCGGCCCGACGCGGTGAATGACCATGGCACCGATGAGGTCAAAACGGGCGCGAGCCTCTTTGACGAGGGCCTCAATCCATGGCTCGGTAAAGCCTGGATAGGCTTCTAACTCAAGCATCTCAGTCTTGTCGCCATCATTGCGTGCAATACCGGTAAAGCTCACCACGCCCCCGGCATCGGGCAGGCCCAGGCTAAAGGCGCTCAATGCAGCCCCAGCATCAAAGACATCGGTTTGGACCGTGACCGACATTATCCACCGCTCATCGGGGGCAGGAAGGCCACTTCGGCCCCAGCCGACAGGATAATATTGCCACGAACTAATGCCTTATTGACGGCGACCTGAACGCCAGGACCGCTGATGGCCTCTGCAAGATCGGGATAGAGCCGGGCGATGTCAGAGTGCAGGTGATCAAGGTCGCTAACGCCGTCAAAAATCTGCTCTCGCCATCCGGCGAGGTCTCTCAGTGCACCAAACAGGAGGACGCAGGCCATCGCTTAGCCCCCGGTCCGAGACATGTGGCGCGCCAAGGTGGGGGCGGAGCCCTCACTAATGTGAAAGTCATGACCTTCAGGCTTGCCAGCGATGGCGAGCCTTAGGGCCTCTTCTAAGCCCGATAGCCCCTTGGGTCCGCGCAGCACCGCGCGAAGGTCCATCTCATCTTCATGGCCAAGACAGGTGTGCAACACACCGGTGCAGGTTAGGCGCACCCGGTTACAGGCTTCACAAAAGGTGTGGGACATGGGGGTGATCAGGCCCAGCCGCCCGCCGGTCTCTTCGATCCGGACATAGCGCGCCGGTCCGCCGGTCTGCAGAGGAATATCGGTCAGGGTCCAAAAGGAGGACAGGGTGTCACGCACCTTGGCCAGCGACAGGAACTGCGAGGTCCGGTCCTCACCCGTATCACCCAGCGGCATGGTCTCGATCAGGGTCAGGTCATAGCCCCGGCCATGGGCCCAAGAGATCATGTCCGGAATCTCGTCTTCGTTCGTGTCCTTTAAGGCCACGACATTGATCTTAACCGATAGGCCCGCCGCATTGGCCGCATCCAGGCCGGCCATGACCTGGGCCAGATCCCCGCCCCGCGTCAGACTTTTAAAAAGGACGGGGTCGAGGGTGTCTAAGGACACATTGATCCTCTTCACACCAAACCGGACCAGATCCTTCGCAAACTGGGCCAGACGCGTGCCGTTGGTGGTGAGGGTCAACTCTTCCAGTGCGCCCGTCTTGAGATGCCGCGAAAGGCTCTCAACCAGACCCATAAAGCCTTTGCGCACGAGGGGCTCGCCGCCTGTCAGTCGAAGCTTTTTGACCCCAAGCCCAACGAAGCTCGACGCGATCTGGTCCAGTTCCTCAAGGGTTAGCACCTCGGCCTTCGGCAAGAAAACCATATGCTCTGCCATGCAATAGACACAGCGAAGATCGCAGCGATCTGTCACGGAAACGCGCAAATAGCGCACCGTCCGGCCAAACCCGTCGATCAGGGTTGGACCAGTTGCGGCGGGCTTAGAGTGGTGCGCGACATCAAAGGGGGTCATGATAGGCTCAACATAGGCTGTCTTTGCTCTTGTCCCAAGTCTTACGCGGTCTCAAGCGAAGAATTGGGTCTGTTTCGATAATGAGGATCCATCGCGTGCGTACCGCTAAACCCTTGAGCGCCCTTATTCTTGCCGCAGGCCAATCGCGCCGGTTCGGCGGCGGTAAGCTGCGGGCCCTTTGGAACGCAAGGCCTTTGATCCTTTGGGCCCTAGAAGCCGCCTTGGCTGCGCCTGTCTCAGAGGTGATCTTGGTTTGGGGCGGTGATCCTCTGATCTTGCCCCTATTGCCGCCCGATCCGCGCATGAAGACGGTTCATTGCCAAGACCATCTGCAGGGCATGGGAGCGTCATTGGCGGCTGGTCTGAAGGCCATCGATCCGACGAGTGCTGGGACCTATGTCTTTTTAGGCGACATGCCCCGGGCTCCCGCAGAGTTGACGGCCAATATGGCCAAGGCCCTTGGGGGTGAGGTCAGGGCTGTCGCCCCGCAGTTTGACAGCCAACGCGGCCACCCGGTCCTTTTGTCGGCTGCCCTCTTTCCCAAACTTATGACGCTGAAGGGCGATCAAGGGGCCGGTACAGTGCTCAAAGACCTTGGTGAGGGCCTGATCTTGGTGTCCGCGCCGGACGATGGATGCCTATTTGACATCGATCGCCCGGACGATTTGGACGCCCCGATGCTTAGGCCTTAACGAAGGGCAGGCTTGCCGTAGCCTTGCCAGTCAGGACCAGCAGCGCGTTGGCAACGGCCGGCGCAATCACCGGTGTGCCCGGTTCGCCCGCGCCCGTCGGATTGGCACCCGAGGGTACAATGTAGGTCTCAACCGTTGGCGCTTCATTGTGGCGAAGCACGCGGTAACCATCAAAGTTGCGTTGTTCGACCGTACCGTCCTTGAGGGTGATGGCCCCAAACAGCGCTGCTGAGAGGCCATAAGCGATGCCGCCTTCCATCTGAGCGGCGACCTGGTCAGGAGAGATGGCAATACCGCAATCGACGGCGCAGACGATGCGGCCAACACGAGGCTCGCCGTCTTTCATCGTTACTTCAGCGACTTGAGCCACAACCGAGCCAAAGCTTTCATGAACGGCGATACCGCGAGCCGTTCCGGCTGGAAGGGCAGAGCCCCAGCCCGACTTCTCAATGGCCAGTTCCAACACGGCGAGGTGGCGATCCGCACCGGCCTTCTTGTAGAGGGCGCGGCGATAGTCGACCGGATCGATCTTGGCCTTGGCCGCCAACTGGTCGATGACATGTTCCATGACAAAGGCGGTGTGGGTCGCGCCCACCGAGCGCCACCAAAGGACGGGCACCGGGGAGTCGGCGAGGGCTACATGGCCGTCAACGACTGGGGTGGCCTTCAGGTAAGGGGACCCAAGCGCACCTTCCACCGCAGAGGCGTCGAACTTGCCCTGCGGCATCGGAACGCCCTTCATGACCGATTGGGTCACGACGGTATGGCGCCAAGCGGCAGGATAACCATCTGCTCCGACCTTGATCGACACGTCATGGCGAACCATGGGCCGGTAACGGCCGCCAGTCATGTCATCCTCGCGGTCCCAAACCAGTTTCACGGGGCGAAAGCCGCCGATCTTCTTGGCGATCAGGGCGCATTCAACGACATATTCAGCCGAGGGGCTGGCACGGCGACCAAAGGATCCGCCTGCAAACAGGGTTTCGATCTCAACAGCGCCGGGCAGAACGCCAAGCGCCATGCCAACGGCAGTTTGGTCCATGGTCGTGCCTTGGCAGCCATAGGTCAGCTTGACCTTTTGGCCATCGACTTGAGCGACACAGTTCAACGGCTCCATTGAGGCATGGGACAGATAAGGGAAGTCGAACCCGAAATTGGTCAGATCGCCGTTAAAGCCTGTGGCCACATCGCCATGCACGTCAAAGGGCTTGGAGCCTTCGCGCGCTGCCGAAATCTTCTTATATTCCTCAACGATCTCGGCGGTGCTGCGCTTTTCGGCCTTGGCATCGTCCCAGGTCACCTTGAGGGCGTCGCGGCCCTTCTTGGCGGCCCAAGTGTTTTGCGCGACCACGGCGACGCCTGAACTGACCTTAAAGACCTGGACTACGCCCTTGACCTTGAGGGCCTCGCTATCGTCAAAACTCTTCACCTTGGCCCCGAACAGGGGGGCATGGGCGACCATGGCTGTCAGCATGTCCGGCATATGGATGTCTTGGGTATAGACCGCCGTACCGTCGCTCTTGACCTGGCTGTCCTTGCGCCGAACCGATTGGGTGCCGATGAGGGTGAAGGTCTTAGGATCCTTCAAGACTGGCTCCGAGGGCGGTGTGATCTTACCGGCATCAGCAAGTAGGTCGGCAAAGGTCGCGCTCTTGCCTGACGGGTGAGAAACGACCCCGCTCTTAACGCTGATTTCAGCGGCGGGAACCGCCCATTTAGCGCTAGCGGCATTGACGAACATGGCCCGAGCGCCGGCGCCGGCTTTGCGAAGCTGCATCCAGCTATTGGCAATGGCAGTCGAGCCGCCGGTGCCTTGAGCCCCCATCAAGAGGTTGCCATAGACCTTAATGTTGGCGGCAGACTGCTCGACCTTGACGGTGCTCCAGTCCGCATCGAGTTCTTCGGCGACAATGGCGGCAAGACCGGCATGGGTGCCTTGACCAAACTCAATATGTTTGGAGATCAAGGTGACGGCGCCATCGGCACCGATCTTGATGAAGGGACCAAAGGCCCCAAAATCAAGCTTCTTGGCCCCAAGACTCAAGAGGTCCATGGGTGAACAGCCGACCAGAAGGGCGCTGCCAGTGACGACGGCACCGACCACGAGGTCGCGGCGGGTAGGGGCAAGACCAGTGCGGTCGCCGGAAAGCTTGGTTTGAATGTTCATGGGGCTCTGCCTTATGCCGACAGGGTCGCGGCGGCGTCTTTGATCGCCGCGCGAATACGTTGATAGGCGCCGCAGCGACAGACATTGCCGGTCATGGCGGCGTCAATGTCGGCATCGGTCGGACGAGGCGTCTTAGCCAAGAGGGCAGCGGCGGCCATGATCTGACCGGACTGACAATAGCCGCACTGGGGCACGTCATGCTTGACCCAAGCGGCCTGCAAGGCGTGCTCGCCGCCAAGGCCCTCAATGGTGGTGATCTTGACGCCCGCTAGCGCTTCGATGGGGGTCGAGCAAGAGCGGATCGGCTGGCCATCAGCATGGACCGTACAGGCCCCGCATTGGGCGATGCCGCATCCAAACTTGGAGCCCGTCATCTTCAGTTCGTCACGAAGGACCCACAGCAGCGGGGTATCGGCTTCGGCCTCGACCTGAAGGGTTTCGCCGTTAATTTCGAGCGCGATAGACATACGCGTTCGTCTCCCTGATGTTATGGAGGGCCACTATAGGCGCTTCGCAAGGTTTGATCTTAACGCTGCTTAGGTCGATCTGCGACCGAAAATATAATTGGATAGACAAATATGGACGCCTTTCCCGCCTTTTTCCCCTTGAGGGGCAAGACGGTGATCATTGCCGGCGAGGGCGAAGGGGCCCTTGCCAAGGCCAGGTTGTTTGAAAATTCTCCTGCGACTGTGCAGATCGTGGCCGGTTCGCAGGCCTATGATGCAAGCACCTACA
>CAISGS010000079.1 GCA_903884915.1 uncultured Caulobacteraceae bacterium
GCGCCGTGATCAATGCTGCAGCCTATACGGCGGTCGACCGGGCGCAGCAGGAAGAGGCTCAAGCCTTCCAGCTTAACGCTCACGCCCCTGGCGAGAGGGCAAAGGCCTGCGCAGGCCTTGACATCAGCTTCATCCACTATTCCACCGACTATGTGTTCGATGGCCTTTTGGACCGGCCCTACCGAGAAGAGGACGCGACCGGCCCTCGGTCGGTTTATGGGGCATCGAAACTGGCGGGTGAGCAGGCGGTTTTGGCTGCTGGCGGCAGAGCGATTGTGCTGCGAACGGCATGGGTCGTGGGGGCGTTCGGTACCAACTTCGTCAAGACCATGCTGCGCTTAGCGGCGAGCCGCGATGAGATCGGCGTGGTTGCTGATCAGTTCGGGCGGCCAACCTGGTCCAGGTCCGTCGCGCAGGCCGGGCTTGCGGCGCTAGACCTTCTGGCGCGCAGCCCGCAAAGCGCCGGGACCTATCATGCCGGGGGCGCGGATGACGCCAGTTGGGCCGATCTGGCGGCGGGTACCTTTGAGCGCTCAGGCGCTCTCGGCCTTGCCAGCGCCCGGGTCAAACCGATCACCACGGCGGACTATCCCACCCCAGCGGTGCGGCCTGCCAATTCTCGGCTCGACAGTTCGAAATTTGCGAGTCTCGCCGATTGGCAACCCATGGCTTGGACAAAGGCGCTGGATCACATATTGAAGGACATCGCGACCTCCCCAGAAGGACCAGACGCATGAAGGGTATCATCTTGGCCGGAGGCAGCGGATCGCGCCTGCACCCCATGACCCTCGTCACCTCCAAGCAGTTGATGCCGGTCTATGACAAGCCGATGATCTACTATCCTCTGACCACGCTGATGATGGCGGGTGTGCGGGATATTTTGCTGATCACCACGCCCCATGACCTACCGCAATTTCAAAATCTGCTCGGTGATGGCTCGCAGTGGGGACTGTCCCTGTCCTATCGCACCCAAGCTGAACCCAATGGCTTGGCGCAGGCCTATGTCATCGGCGCAGATTTTGTGGCGGGTGGTCCGTCCTGCCTGATCCTTGGCGACAATATCTACTATGGCCAAGGCCTGCCGGAGTTGCTGGGCCGGGCCCAAACCAATGGCGCGGGCGCGACCGTTTTCGCCTATCATGTGCAGGACCCCGAACGCTACGGCGTGGTCGAGTTTGACGAGCAGCAACGGGCCATCTCCATCGAAGAAAAGCCGCTTGCACCGCGTTCCAACTGGGCGGTGACGGGGCTCTATTTCTATGATGAGGCGGTGGTCGATATTGCCGCCAATCTCAAGCCCTCAGCCCGCGGTGAATATGAGATCACCGACGTCAATCGCACCTATCTGGAGCGGGGCCGCCTGTCGGTCGAACTGATGGGGCGCGGCTATGCTTGGCTGGATACGGGTACGCCCGACAGTCTGTTGGAAGCGGCTGAATTTGTCCGCACCTTGGAAAAGCGCCAGGGCTTTAAGATCGCTTGCCCTGAGGAGGTCGCCCTCCATATGGGCTTCATCGATGAGCAGACCTTGCGCGCCCAGACTATATTCAATGGATCATCGAGCTATTCGCACTATCTCAGGGCTTTGCTGACGCGCCAAGGTTCACCCTCCGGCTGGACCGCCTAGGGTCTTTTCAAACCATAAGGAGCGACGGATATGATCGATCGTAGACAGCTTCTGATTAAGGCCGCCGGTTCGGCCCTGCTGATCAACCTAGCGGCTCAGGCATCGGCCTTTGCGGCCGCCACCAGCGGTGAGCGGTTCGAGGTCACGCTGAGTGACGCTGAGTGGCGCAAGCGTCTGACGCCCGAGCAGTATGCAGTGCTGCGCGATCACTCCACCGAGCGGGCTGGAACGAGCCCCTTGGACCACGAAAAGCGCAAAGGCGTCTTTGTCTGTGCGGGCTGTAACCTTGATCTCTATCGGTCTGAGGACAAGTTCGATTCGGGCACCGGTTGGCCCAGCTTCGTTCGGCCGATCAAAAATGCCGTGCGCACCTCAATCGATCGGTCCCTTTTCAGTGTGCGGATAGAGGTTCACTGCCGCCGCTGCGGCGGACATCTGGGCCATGTCTTTGATGACGGCCCGGCCCCAACTGGTAAGCGCTATTGCATGAACGGCATCGCCATGAAATTTCGGTCCGCTTGATCCTCAGGTTGACCTAAGGTCTGGGCTGACAAGGGCTAAGGCCTCGATATATCGTCAGGTCAAAGGCTAGGTCGAGCAAACGACCGGCGAGGTTTGGGAGAGACCCCTATGGAAGATCGTATCACAGTCGACATTCAAGATGGCGTCGCAGACGTGCGTTTGGTCCGCGTCGATAAGATGAACGCGCTGGATGACGCCATGTTCGAAGCCTTGATCAAGACCGGTGAGCGGTTGAAGACAGAGGCTGGTGTTCGCGCGGTGGTTCTGTCGGGCGCTGGCCGGGCCTTCTGCGCCGGACTGGATATGGGCAATTTTGACAAGATGGCCTCGGGCGAGCGCAAGGGCGGAACCGGTCTGGTCGAGACCCCGCGCACAGAGGGCGGGTCTAACCGCGCTCAACATGCGGTCATGGTCTGGCGCGAAATTCCGGTTCCGGTCATTGCCGCAGTTCATGGCGTTGCCTTTGGCGGCGGCTTTCAGTTGGCCCTCGGGGCGGACATGCGTTTTGTGACGCCCGATGCGCGCATGGCGGTGATGGAAATCAAGTGGGGCCTTGTGCCTGATATGGCCGGTATTGCCCTGCTGCGCCGTCTGATCCGCGACGATCAGGCCCGCGAACTGACCTATAGCGGTCGCCAATTTACCGGTGAAGAGGCCCTGAGCTTGGGTCTGGCCACGCGGGTCTGCGCCGATCCCTATGCTGAGGCCTTGGCTTTCGCTCGCGACGTGGCCAGTAAAAATCCTGACGCCATTCGCGCCGATAAGCGCCTGATGAATCTGGCTGACGATGGAGATCAGCGGGCGATCTTGCTGGCCGAAAGTGTCGAGCAGTCGGCCCTGATCGGCTCGCCCAATCAGATCGAGGCCGTGCTCTCCAGCATGCAAAAACGCGCGCCCAACTTTGCCGATTGAGCGCGCGCTACTGTCTGATCGTTAGGCTTAAAGCGCGAGCTTAGCTCGTGCGCGGCTTAACGAAGGGCAGGGTCGAGGTCAGGCCACCGTCAACCGGGAAGGCTTGGCCATTGACGTAGGAGGCCTCGTCCGAGGCAAGGAACAGGACCATATTGGCGATCTCTTCAGGCTCGCCATAACGGCCCATGGGGTTGAGCTGGCCGATCTTGTCCTCGTTGCCGCGCGCGCGTGCATTGTCAAAGATCGGCTTGGTCATGCCGGTCTCGATCAGGCCGGGGCAGACAGCATTGACCCGAACGCCGGTGCCGTAAAAGGCGTTGGAACTGGTCTGAACCAGCGAGATCACCCCGGCCTTTGACGCAGAATAGGGCGAACCCCCGGCATTGGCGCGAATGCCTGCAACCGAGGCGGTGCAGATGATTGAGCCCTTGCCCTGTTTGATCAGGTGCGGCGCCACATGCTTGATGGCCAAGAACGGACCGATCAGATTGACCCGCAAGATCTCGTTCCAATAGTCCACGGTCTGGTCAAAGAACGGCACCATGCCGCCCGAGATCCCAGCATTGGCATAGATGATGTCCAGCCCGCCAAATTCGGCGATGGCCCGGTCGACGTAGGCGATGACCTCAGCCTCAACGCCAACATCTGCGGTCATGCCAATCGCGTGGCCACCGGCGGCGATGATCATTTCGACGGTCTCACGGACGGCGTCGGTCTTATCGACGCAAAGGATGCTGGCACCCTCGCGGGCGAAGGCCTTGGAGGTGGCGCGGCCAATGCCTGAGCCTGCTCCGGTGATGATTGTGCGCTTACCTTGAAGCCGTCCCATCTCTGTTCTCCCTAGGATGATCTTATGAGTCCACTATAGGCACCGAACCGGCGGGTTCCAGTTCAAACCTGCGTCGCAGGGCCTTTAGCGACGGCTGTTCGACCAGACGCCAGAACAGCCACGCGGTCGGGAGGGCAATCGCGATCACGGCGGCTGCATAGCCAAGGTCATGAACGCCGGGCCAATGGCGGCCGAGCATCCAGGTCACAGGCCAGTGTACCAGATAGAGGCTGTAGGAAATCTCGCCTAGGCCTTCGAGGAGGGCCAGACGCGGCCAGCGGCCTGAGGCCTCTATCCCCGCTGCGCCTGCGACGATCAGGGCCGACGGACCGCCCCAGACCAGAGCCCGCCAAAAGCCAAAATCGGTGACGGCCGCATGCTGGGCCGCCAACAGACCTATGCCCAAGACCAGAAGTCCGGCGGAAAGACGAGGGCCGGGCAGGGCGCGGCTGAGCAGGGCTTGGCCGATCAACAGGCCAAGGATGAATTCGGTCAGCATGGGATTGGCGATCAAAAAGGCCGCCTCACTGCTGATGAAGCCAAACATCCAACAGCCGATTAGGCCCATGGTCACAAAGATCAGCCGGTTAGAGGGTTTGCGCCAAAGACTGACCGCTATGACCAGATAAAACAGGGCCTCATAGGTCAGGCTCCAGCCCACGGGCAGAAGGGGGAAGGGCTCGCCTGCTGGGTTCAGGTGCGGGATCAGGAAAAGCGACAAAATCAGATGCAGCGGTGAAAAGTGCGCTGCCGTCAGGTTCTTGGCATCGATCAAAACCAATGAAGCAACCACCAGTGTGGCGATCCAATAGGCTGGAACCACCCGCAAGGCGCGGCCGAGCAGGAACTGTTTGGCGCTCTGGTCCCGCTGATTGACCGATAGCCAAAGGACCACGCCGCTGATCACAAAGAACAGATCAACACCGGCCGACCCGATGGAGGGGGTGCCGGTCATACCCCCTGGGATCGGCTGCCATTGGCTAATGTGAAACAGCAGGACCGACAGGGCCGCGACCCCGCGCAGGGACTGGATCGAGCGCAGCGGCGCGAGGGGCAGCGCCGCGCCCTTGGTCATTTGGCCGTGTCGTGAATACGCAGGATCAAGGATTGACTGGCTGTGGCCAGCAATTCCCCGGTCTGGGCAAACATCGACATCGAGCCATGGGCAAAGCCGCCATGGATGGCCTGAACATGGATGTCGCACAGGACCCATTCGGTCGGCACGAACTGGCAATAGCGGATAGTGTTGTCGAGACTGTTGCCACCCGCTGCACGGCCAAGCGCGCTGCCGATGCCGCTGGGCACAAAGTCCGCAATGACGGCCAGCATGGCCCGGTCGATGGTGATGCCGGGCGTTGGACGGATCCATAGGATCGAACGGCCATCGGGGCTGAGCGTGCCGCTCTTGCGGTCTTGCCCATAGGCAACCCGGGTCTGAAGACGGCCATGCAGCATGTCGCGCTGATCACGCCAATGTTCGCGCAAGGGACAGTCCAACGGGGCCGGAACATCGGGGGCCTTGAGCCAGGTCTGTGAGATTTCATTGTCGCGCTGACCAAGGGCGGCATTGACCGTGAAGATTTCCTTGTCACCGACATGGCCGATAACGCGGGCCTGACTGTTGGATTTGCCATGGGCGGGGACCCAGACATCTAGATCGACGACCGAAGGCGGCCGCGCAAAGGACAAATATTGCGCCGTGGCCCAGACGACAGGCCGCTCGCAGGTCTGCTCCATCGCCCGGATCGCGCTGGCCAGACCGACGCCGCCAAACATGAAACATTTGTCCGGCGGTCCGACGCAGATCTTAGGATCAATCGGCAAATACCAGCGATGCGGGTTATGGGTCGGCTGAAGATGGAAAAAGGGCTCGCTCATCGGGCCTATATGACTCCCGAAGTCCTAGGGTGCAACAGAACAAGGGGGGCTCGTTGACGCGTCCATCCTTCGACAGGCTCAGGATGAGGAGGGGTGGAATCGCGGGGACCTCTCACTCTTCCTCATGCTGAGCCTGTCGAAGCATGGGCAACGGCA
>CAISGS010000080.1 GCA_903884915.1 uncultured Caulobacteraceae bacterium
CCTCACCCCACCCTCTCCCCCAAGGGGGCGAGGGCTTATCGGTTCTAGCCCTCTCCCTGTGGGAGAGGGTTGGGTGAGGGCCTTTTTTCCTTCTTAGACACACCCTAATCCGCAGGCGTTCGCACGGTCAGCCCCTCGGCCTTAAGCCGCGCCAAGATCCCGTTTTGGGCCACGAGGGGGCGGACGCTGGCGATCATCAGGGTTTTACCGGGTTGGTCGAGCGCGGCCTTGATGAGTTTGATCTCAGACTGATAGGCCTTCTCACGCAGACTTTTAACCTCGCCAATCGAATAGATACATTGGTCCGCGCCGGTTGTGGTGGTTCCGCGTAAGAACTCTGCAGTTCGGCCCTCGGCCCAGGCTGCGGCTACCGGACCCACGGTCTTGATGCCATGGGCTAAACTGCTAACGAAGCCGTCAAAACACTGACTTTGCTCAGCCTCTGGCATTGTCATAATCGCCGTCGCGATGGGTAGAGCCGAGGTCATGGGGGCGGACCTAATCTTGACCTTGGCCTTTTTGGCCAGCTTAACCATGTCGCTATAGGGCTCCGTCCATCGCCCTGTTTTCTTCGCGCGGCCAACAACGGACAGCCCGGCAAAGATCGGCTTCAAGGTCGCCGTCTTGAGGTCGGTCGTTTGATAGGCCTTGGGAAGCTGCTGATAACGCTCAATGACCTGCGCCGGTAGGACCTGATCGAGCGTGCGGTTACCCTCATTGGTAAATTGCTTGCGGTACTTGATCGCAAACCGGACCGCTTCGCCTAGTCCGACGCCAACGCCAGACGGTAGGATCAGGCCATTGGCCCCCTTCAACACCTGCTCCGTTCGGGTCTTATCCCAAACCATCTTTTCGGGGATATAATAGGGCACCGCCATGATCCAGACCTCTGAATCGGCATCGGCCACGCGCCAAAAGGCGGGGCCGGGATAGCGTGCTGTGACAACGAGCTCTTCGACGACCGCGTTGGGGTCATCGACAGGGGGCGAGCTTTGAGCCAAGGCCGGTGCGGCAGTCGAAGCCAGAAAGGCAGTTGAGAGCAGGAGGAGGGGCACAGTTAAGCGCATAGGGTTATCCCATGTGAAGTTGTTATGTCCCTGATCGTCACCCTAAGGACAAAATTATGGCCCGTCATTCTCAAAGTGAGGTTCTTTCGGAATCGGCCTAGGGTTACCAACCGTCCAAGAGAGCGCCCATGGCCATCCGCCGCCTTCCCAATGAGACCGTCAATCGCATCGCCGCGGGCGAGGTGGTGGAACGGCCTGCCAGTGCGGTCAAGGAGTTGGTCGAGAACGCCCTTGATGCCGGGGCCAAGCGGATTGAGATTCAGGCCGATCAGGGCGGCTTGACCCGCATTCTCGTGGCCGACGATGGCAGTGGCCTCTCGCCGGAGGACCTTGCGCTTGCGGTTGAGCGTCATGCGACGTCCAAGCTGGTGCCGGACGACAACGGGGACTGGGACCTGCTGCATATTTTGACCCTCGGTTTTCGCGGTGAAGCCTTGCCGTCCATTGGCTCGGTCTCGCGCCTGACCCTCTCGTCACGGGCGAGGGGAGCGAGCGATGCCTATTCGCTCAGCGTCGAGGGCGGCGCTGTCGGAGCCGTGCAACCTGCCGCCTTTCCTGGCCCTCACGGTGCACGCATCGAGGTGCGAGACCTGTTCTATGCGACGCCCGCCCGGCTGAAGTTCATGAAGTCCGAACGGGCCGAATCCATGGCCATTGCCGACGAGATCAAGCGTCAGGCCATGGCCCATGAGGACGCCGCCTTCAGCCTCGATCTGGACGGACGCCGGACCTTGCGACTGGCTGCCGAGGACAAGGGCGATCAGGGGCGTCTGGCCCGATTGGCGGCCATCTTGGGGCCAGAGTTCGAGGCCAATGCCCTGTTGCTCAATCAGGAACGCGAGGGGGTGCGTCTGTCGGGCTATTGCGGCCTGCCGACCTATTCGCGCGGCAATGCGGCCCATCAATATCTGTTCGTCAATGGCCGTCCGGTGCGGGACCGTTTGCTGCAAGGGGCCTTGCGCGCGGCCTATGCGGACTTTTTGGCGAGGGATCGTCATCCCACCGCCGCCCTCTATCTCGACCTCGATCCGACTCTTGTTGACGTCAATGTCCATCCCGCCAAGGCCGAGGTGCGGTTTCGCGATCCCAATCTGGTGCGCGGCCTGATCATCGGGGCCTTGAAACATGCCCTGTCAGGGGCTGGGCATAGGGCCTCGACCACTGCGGCCGATGCAGCCCTGAGCGGTTTTCGACCGGGCTATTCGGGCTATGTGGCTCCGCCCTCGGCCGCGGGCTTTTCAGCGTGGCAGTCCGGCGGTTGGACCCCAGCGCCGCCGCGGCCCTTGATGCAGTCCCATACCTTGCCCGGCCTTATGGAGCCAACGGCGCGGGTTGAGGGCGCTTTCGATGGCCCCGCCTACCGCTCTGGCGCGCAGGAACCGCAGGCCGAAGATCTGATCGATCGGCCCCTCGGCGCGGCCCGGGCTCAGGTCCATGAGACCTACATCGTCGCCCAGACCCGCGATGGGATGATCCTTGTCGATCAGCACGCTGCCCATGAACGCCTCGTCTATGAGCGTATGAAGGCCGAGATGGCGGCGGGCGGTGTGACGCGCCAGACCCTGCTCTTGCCCGAGGTTGTCGATCTCGATCCGGCAGAAGCCGATCGGGTGCTGGCCAAGGCCGATGAGTTGGCCGCTCTTGGTCTGGTCATTGAGAGCTTTGGTCCTGGCGCGATCTTGGTACGCGAAACCCCGGCCATGCTTGGGGAGACCTATGTCCATGGCCTGATCCGCGACATTGCCGATGATCTGGCGGAAAATGGTCAGGCTCTGGCCTTGAGTGAACGGCTTGCTGATGTCTGTTCGACCATGGCCTGTCATGGCTCGGTGCGGGCAGGGCGACGGCTGACGGCGACCGAGATGAACGCTCTCTTGCGCCAGATGGAGGCCACGCCCCATTCTGGCCAATGTAACCACGGCCGCCCCACCTATGTGGAACTGAAACTGGCCGATATTGAGAAACTGTTCGGGCGGCGCTAGGGCGTTAAACAAGGCCCCCTACGACCCTTCGGGCCACTTCCCCCAAAGGGGGAATGGGGTCAGCCCCTCAGTACCCGCCCCGCCACCACATCCAACTTGGCTATCAGGGCAGGATCGCGCATGGCCGGGGCCGTGATGATCGCGCCGTCGAGACAGGTGTCGATGGGCGAGGCCGAACGTGGGCCTTGCAAGCTCTTGGCCAGATGACCCACAGCATCGGCGGCCTTGCGGGAATTTTCCATCAACACCGCAAGGATATCGGCGACCTCAACAGGCGCAAACTCCTCGTGCCAGCCGTCATAGTCGGTGACCATACCGATGGAGGCATAGGGCAGCTCGGCCTCGCGGGCGAGCTTGGCCTCAGGCATGTTGGTCATGCCGATCACGTCACAGCCCCAAGACCGATAGACGAGGCTCTCGGCCTTGGTCGAGAACTGCGGGCCTTCCATGGCCAGATAGGTGCCGCCCTCGATGACCCGCGCGCCAGCGGCCCGCGCAGCCTCTGCCGCGAGGCTGGACAGGCGCGGACAGGTTGGGTGCGCCATGGAGACATGGGCCACCAAGCCCTCGCCAAAGAAGCTTTTGGTGCGGGCAAAGGTGCGGTCGATGAACTGGTCGACGACCACAAAGGTTCCGGGATTGAGCGCCTCACGCAAGGACCCCACCGCTGATAGGGACAGAATATCCGTGCAGCCCGCCCGTTTCAGCGCGTCAATATTGGCTCTGAAGTTCAGGCCTGACGGCGGAATACGGTGCCCTCGACCATGACGCGGCAGGAAGGCCAGCTTGACCCCGTCTAACTCGCCCATCAACAGCTCGTCTGACGGATCACCCCACGGCGTATCGATCTTGACCCAGCGCTGGTTCTTCAGGCTATCGATCTCATAGAGGCCTGATCCGCCGACCACACCCAAAACCCACTCACCCACGCGGCGTCTCCTTGCAAATCAAAAGGCCCCGCCAGATTACCAGCGGGGCCTTCAGATGGTATTCAAAAGTCGTGAAGGTCAATCAGTGCTTCACGTCTTTCCACACCCGACGATAGCTCGCATAGAGCAGGCCAGCGAATAGGACCAGATAGATCAGGACTGCAAAGCCTGTGCGCTTGCGCTCACCGGCCTTGGGTTCAGCCGCCCAATCAAGGAAGGCGACCACGTCCTTAGACTGCTGCTCAAGGGTCGACTTGGTGCCGTCATCGAAGCTGACCTTATCCGCCAACAGCGGCGGTGGCATGGCGATGAAGCCGCCCACAGGCACCTTGTCCTTGTCGCCCGTCCAAAAACCAGACAGGTCACCGGGCATATAGGGGTTGTAATACTTGCCCGCAGGCACCGACAGGCCGCGAGGCGCGTCGTGATAGCCGGTCAGGATCGAGTAGATATAGGCAGGACCGCCTTCGCGAGCCTTGGTAATCACCGACAGATCGGGCGGCAAGGCCCCACCATTACCCGCCCGCGCCGCATATTCGTTGGCGTAGGGGTTCGGGAACTTGTCAGCCGGCGTGCCTGGACGCTGAACCACGTCACCGGTTTCGGTGTCGATATCGGCGACATTGTAGTCCTTAGCGATCGCTTTGACGAAGGCGTTCTCGTTAGGGTTCTTGTACTTCGCATCATAGAACGGCCCGTCTGGCTGTCCCAGGTTGCGGAAGCTCAAAAGGTTCATCGAGTGGCAGGCCGAACAGACCTCCCGATAGACCTTGTAGCCCCGCTGGACCTGAGCCGCATCGAAATGGCCGAAGGGGCCATCGGTGCTCAAGGAAAATTCCTTAGGCTCTTCTTCCGTGGTCTTAGCGAAGGCAGGAGCGGCGGCGGCTAGAAGCCCGACGACCGCTGCGATGGCGAATCCTTTGCGCAGCATCAGGCTCAACCCTTCTTCTCAGCAGAGTGGTTCAAAATCGAGGCGGAGATCGAATCCGGCACAGTGTCCGGGGTTTCGACGAGGCCGAGGACCGGCATCACCACCAAGAAATATGCGAAATAGTAGGCCGCAGCGATACGCGACAACCACACGAAGTTCAGACCAATCGGGTCGCCTGACGCCGTGGAGCCCACTTGGAACACCATGTTGTCGGGCAACTCGCCGCCGCACCAGCCGAGGATCAGGCAGGTCAGGACGAACAGGTAGAAGAACACGCGGGCCGTTGGGCGATAGCGCAGGGACTTGACCTTGGACGTATCCAACCAAGGCAAGACGAACAGAACGCCAATAGCGCCAAACATCAGCAGCGCGCCGCCGAGCTTGTCTGGAACCGCGCGCAGGATCGCATAGAAGGGCAGGAAGTACCATTCTGGAACAATGTGCGCAGGCGTCACCAAGGGGTTGGCGGGGATATAGTTGTCCGCATGGCCCATGGCGTTCGGCTGGAAGAACACGAACACTGCGAAGAGGATCAGAAATAGGACCATCGCAAAGCCGTCCTTCACCGTCGCATAGGGCGTGAAGGAGACCGTGTCTTCCTTTGACTTTGGATCGATGCCGGAGGGGTTGTTCTGACCCGTCACGTGCAGCGCCCAAACGTGCAGGATCACAACACCAGCGATCATGAACGGCATCAGGAAGTGCAGAGAGAAGAAGCGGTTCAGGGTGGGGTTATCCACCGCAAAGCCACCCCAGAGCCAGGTCGTGATGCTCTCACCGATGACGGGGAA
>CAISGS010000081.1 GCA_903884915.1 uncultured Caulobacteraceae bacterium
GTGGAGGCCCGTAAGCTGTTCATGGCGATGGACCAGGCTGTGCTGACGCCTGCCGACCGCGCCCACGCCCACGAGATCGTCCGGATCATGGCCGGAGATGCCGCGCGGGCGGTTCGATTTGCCCTGTCTGTGACGCTGAAGTCATCCCCCTTGATTCCGCGCGACGTGGCCTTGCGGCTCTCGCACGACACCGATGAGGTGGCGCTTCCGGTGATCAATGGCTCTGGCGCCTTCACCGACGAAGATCTTGTCGAGATCATTCGCACCGCTGGACTGACGCGGCAGGTGGCTATTGCGACCCGTCCGATGCTGAGCGAGCGGGTGACCGGGGTGATTGCCGATGTTGGCCTGCCCGAAGCGGTGATGGCGGCCTGCGCCAACGATAATGCAGCCTTTTCTGAGCGGGCGCTGGGCAAGGTGATCGACCGGTTTCCTCTGTCAGAAGATATTCTCAAGGCCATGGCCTATCGCCAGGTCCTGCCTCTGGCGGTGTCAGAACGCCTAATCGCCTTGGTTGGCGAAGAGGTGCGCAAACATCTGATCGCCCATCACAACGTATCCCCCGATATGGCGACCAAGATTGCTGAGGGCACCACAGAGCGGGCGGTCATTGATCTCTTGGATGAGGTCAAACATGTCAAAGATTACAAAGAATTTGTCGTCCATCTTAACGCGCAGCAAAAGCTCACAGCTTCGCTGCTGTTAAGGGCTGTGGCCCAGGGGCACATGACCTTTGTCGAATGGGGCCTGTCCGAGTTGGCTGGCGTGACCTATCAGCGGACTTGGATGATGATCCATGATTCCGGGCCCGTCGGCTTTAAGGCCATCTATGAACGGGCAGGCCTTCCCAGCCGCCTGTTCCTCGCCTTTAAGGCGGGCGTCGACACCTATCAGCAGATGGAATTTGACGGGCAACTCGAAGATCGCGAGCGGTTTCAGGAGCGCATGTTGCAGCGGTTCTTGACGCAGGATCAGGCCATCGGCGGCGATGATCTGGACTATCTGCTCGATAAGCTTGGCCGCCTGTCGCAGGATAATTCACTCCCAATAGCCACAGAATTCACTTTGCAGGCCTTGAGCGCTTGATCGGCGGATCAATTGCTTCACCATGAGGACTTCAGGGCGCGACAGACGCCTAGCTTGGAGGTCCGCTCATGACAACAGAACCCGCTCCCATCCGTCCAGCGGCCACTATCTTGCTGGTGCGTGACGAACCTCAGTTTGAAGTGCTGATGGTCAAGCGCCATCACCAGATCGACTTCGCCTCGGGCGCTCTGGTCTTTCCAGGCGGCAAGACCCACGCTGGAGATCACGATGCGGCTTGGGCCGAACGGTCCTTGGGCTGGGACGCGTTCCCCAATATCGAGCGTGAACTGCGCATCGCGGCGATCCGCGAAGCCTATGAAGAGGCGGGAATCTTGCTGGCCAGAGATGCGTCGGGGGAAATGTTCCGCGGCGATGACCGCGCCCACCAGGCTCGCGATATTATCGCCCAAGACCAGCGGCCCTTCTTAGATCTGGTCAGGGAGTTGGATCTCTATCTAGATCTTGGCTGTCTGTCGGCGTTCGCCCGCTGGATCACGCCGTCCATGATGCCCAAGCGCTTTGACACCTGGTTCTATGTCGCCCGCGCGCCAGAAGATCAGCTGGCCGCCTGCGATGGTTGGGAAACGGTCGATTCGGAATGGATCACGCCCAACGAGGCCCTGCGCCTCGCGGCCTCGGGCGAGCGCAAGGTGATCTTCCCCACGCGGATGAACCTGCAACTGCTGGCCGAAAGCGCCAATGCCCATGAGGCCATGACCAAGGCGGTCGAGCGCCCGCTGGTTACGGTCGAGCCCAAGGTCGAACGCCGCGAAGGCGGACCCGTCCTCGTCATCCCGCATGATGCAGGCTACGGCATTGTGGAAGAACCGATGTCGGCTTTGAACTAGGGCAGCAAGTCCTATTCGCTGGCCAGGAACTGGTTGACGTTGGCTTCCAGTTCCTCGGCCAAGGTCTTGCCGACGGGGTGGCTTTCGTCGCGAATATTGGCGCGAACGGCGGCCTTGATGGCGTCGATATGGGCGTCAATGATCAGCAAGGGGGCCTTAGAGCGCCGCTCGGGTTCATCGATCAGGCGGCAGAGCGAGGCGGCAAGGCGCGTAATGATCGGAAACTCATAGGTGGTTCCAAGCCCCTTGAGGTCATGGGCCGAGATATAGAGTCTTTCGCAGTTTTCGGCATTCAGGCCCTGCTCGTGCACGACTTGGCGCGCCTTTTCGAGCTTGGTGATCTCTTCTTCGAGCCACTGGGTGAAATTGTTCGAGAGGCTCGCAAGGGCGGCCTCGGCCTTTGCAATCGCAGCGGCATCAATTCCCGGGAACCGACCGCCGACCTTGGCCGACAAGGGGCTACGAACCGGTATCATTTCACCCTTCGGGGTCTCGCTCATGGTCATTCCTCTAGGCCTGCAGCGCTGCGCCATTCGGTTTGGTAATTCAGACTACAATCACCTTCTGAATAATACCAAATTGTCGTAAATGCACGGAAAAGGTTATTATAAAAACGATTTAGCCGGAAAATTGCTCGGCCAAGACCCGCTCTTCGAGGCTGTGGCCCGCGTCGAACAACATGCAGAGGCTGGTTTCACGATCCTCGCCGATGTGAACCTCGACAATGTCGCGCACTTCGAAATTGTCGGCCACCGCACTGACCGGACGTTTGTCAGCCTCCAGCACCTCAAAGGTCACGCGGGCAGAGTGGGGCAGGAGCGCGCCGCGCCAACGCCTGGGTCGAAAGGCACTGATGGCGGTCAGGGCCAGAATTCTCGCTGAAATGGGGATGATTGGGCCATAGGCTGACAGGTTATAGGCCGTCGATCCGGCAGGCGTGCAGACCAGCGCGCCGTCACAAACCAATTCGCCCATGCGCACCTTACCGTCGATGGAGATGCGTAGCTTGGCGGTCTGGCGGGTCTGACGCAGAAGCGAGACCTCATTGATCGCGAGGGCCTTGTGCTGACGCCGCTTGGCATCGATAGCGACCATGACGAGGGGATGGATCACGGCCCGCTCGGCGGCATTGATCCGCTCGAGCAGTTCATCCTCGCTATATTCGTTCATCAAAAAGCCGACCGACCCCCGGTTCATGCCGTAGATCGGGGTCTGGGTGCTCATGGTCCGGTGCAGGGTTTCGAGCATGAAGCCGTCACCGCCAAGGGCGACGACCACTTGGGCCTCTTCAAGCGGCACATCCCCATAACGCGCAGCAAGCCTATCACGGGCCTCTTGCGCTTCGGGACGGTCGCTGGCGACGAAGGCCAGACGGCGGCTGATGGGTTTTGTTCTGTTCATAGCCCGTGGACCAAGCCCGCCCTCGCTCAACTTGTCAAACCCGCGCTGCATCCAAAGCCCATTTCAGGGCCGCTTTGGCCTGACTTGGGCTGAGATTGTCAAAGGCTCGGTCAGCCGCGTGACGACCATCGCCGCCGGGCCGATCGCCCCACAGCCGCCGAACATGGGCCAAGAGCGGCGAGAAGGTTGCGCGGTCCAACCCTATGGCAAGGCAGGCAAGGGCCAAGAGGTCGGGCGTCGGCGCCTCGACCATCCGGCGCACAGTCCCCAGATCAAGGTCGCTCAACCGCGCCAAGGCGGCCATGAACAGCGAGGGCTGATCTTCACGCAGGGCGCGGAGGACGGCGCTGGGATGGAGGTTGCCGCTCGCCATCAGCTTGTCAGCCAACCTCTGATCCATCTCGCTTTGATCTGAGACGATGGGCTGGGCTTTGGGGGATAGATGAAAGCGGTTAGTCAGGCTGGACTGCAGGCTGGTGCCGACCCAAGCCAACATCATCTCCGCCATTGGCGCGGTGAGCCCGGGGTGTCTCGCCAGAGGTGCGCGAAGGCTGGCAAACTGGCGTGAGGCCTGCACCAGACAGAATAGTTCCGGGCGTGAAAGGTCGAGGGCCGCGTTGGTTGAGAGTGTGGTCAGGACGAGGGGATCGGCCTGTTCCATAATGACCTTGATGACCGCGTCGCTCAGCGAGGATCTGCTGGCCACGGCAATATGATGGTCCAGCGTCGTGCCGGATAGGATATCCAGCAGATCGTCATCGGTCAGCAACGGGCTTGCCGCGATGATCGGCAGGGCGATGGCCAACTCGTCCTGCGACAGGCCAACCACCAGAGCCACAGGCACCCA
>CAISGS010000082.1 GCA_903884915.1 uncultured Caulobacteraceae bacterium
AGCACGATCTGGGCATCGGTGACGGTGGCGGGTCCGCCGCGTCCATAGGCGGCGGGGCCGGGCATGGCCCCAGCGCTGCCTGGACCGACCCTTACGCGCGCGCCGTCGAAGGTCAGGATCGAGCCGCCGCCCGCTGCCACGGTCTCGACATCCAGCATCGGGGCGCGCAGGCGAACCCCTGCGATCTGGGCCCGGTCGCGCCGTTCTAAAACCCCGTCGAAGCGGCACACATCGGTCGAGGTGCCGCCCATATCAAAGCCCAGCGCCGCCTTGCCGCCGCTCGACTGAAGGGCCGTCTGCGCCACGCCCACCACACCGCCTGCAGGTCCAGACACGACCGCATCCTTGCCGCGAAAGGCCTGCGCCCGGACCAATCCGCCCGCCGAGGTCATGAAATAGAGGTCGGCCCCGTTCACAGCGCTGGCCACCTGATCGACATAGGCGCGAAGGGCGGGGGTCAGATAGGCATCGGCGACGGTCGTCTCGGCCCTTGGCAGATAGCGCGGTAGGGGCGAGACCTCATGGCTCATGGCCACATGGGCAAAGCCAGCGGCTCTGGCGATCTCGGCTGCGGCCCGCTCATGAACCGGATTGAGGTCAGCATGCATAAAGGCGATGGCGACCGAGGTCAGGCCTGCGGCTACAGCCTCGCGGCAGTGCAGGGCGAGGGCCTCGCGGTCGAGCGGGGTCAGAACCTCACCGGTCGCGGTCAATCGCTCGGTGGCCTCGACGGTCCGTTCGGCGAGAGGCTCTGGGCGCACAATATCCAGCGCAAACAGGTCTGGGCGGGTTTGATCGCCGATGACCAGACTGTCGCCAAAGCCTTGGGTGGCGATCAGCAGGGTGCGAGCGCCTTTACATTCCAACAGGGCATTGGTCGCCACCGTCGTGCCCATCTTGATGGCCTCGACCTGATCGGCGGGGAATGTATCGGCTGGTGCCAACCCCAGAATGCGCCTCATGGCTTCGACGGCAGCGTCCTCGTAAGCGTCGCTGACCGACAGGAGCTTGAGCGTGCGCACAACCATGGCGCCTTGTGCCCCGATCACATCGGTGAAGGTGCCGCCGCGATCGATCCAAAAGGTCCAGCGCGAATGGGGCTCAGAGGTTGTCATAATGTCGCCATGTCACTAAGGTGATCTTCATCTCATGAGCTTCTGGCACAACATCGTCAAACTTGCAGCCGGGCGCGTCAACGCTGCGGACTGCGATGACTGTCCGCAGAGCCTGCCTGGACAGGACCCTGCCTTTTCGACAGCGGTCATAGCGCTCGGTGCGAAATTGGCCAAGGCCGATGGTCGGGCGGACCTGATGGAATTTGAAGCCTTTTCGGAGGTTTTCCAGCCGACCTCCGAAAATGTCCGCGACATCCAGCGGCTTTATGACCTTGCACGCCAGACAACGCTTGGCTTTGAGGGCTATGCCAAACGTCTGGCAAAGCGTTATCGCGCCTGCCCGCAGCTGCTTGAGGATGTGCTGGACGGACTATTTCACATCGCCAAGTCCGATGGCGTGGTCACGCACCATGAGCTGGACTATCTCGAAGAGGTCTCGCGTCTTTTTGGCCTATCGACCCTGACCTTCCGCCGTATCCGCGCCACCCATCTGGGGGCAGGGCCTAAGGATCCCTATGTGATCTTGGCAGTAGAAGCCGATGCCTCAGACGAGACCGTTCGGTCGGCTTGGCGCAGGGCCCTGTCCGAGGCCCATCCCGACCGCGCCCTGTCGCGCGGCTTACCGGCTGAATTTGTCGAGCTGGCCCACCTAAAATCTGCCGCAATTAACGAAGCCTATGACACGGTGATGCGCGAACGGCGGGCGATGGTCGAGGCCTAGGCAGTCCGGGGATAATTTCCCTCCTGTCCAAAACTTAACTGGCCGACGCCATTGACGAAGCGCAAGGTAGGCCTGACATAATCAGGACAAGGATCGTTCCCCTTTCGGGACAGAGGACAGGGTCATGACAGGGCAAGAAAGCCTTCGTTTCAACAGTGCCGGTCATTCGGTTTGGAAGAGCTTGGCTTGGCTGGGCAGCGCCATTGCCACGACTATTGCCGCTGGTCTCGCCGCCCTCTTGGCGCTTGTCTTTGCCGCCACGGTTCTGGTCATCGCCCTGATCACCAGCGTTCTGGTCGCGGTTGCGGGACTTGCCCTGCGCGCCCGACGCAGCGCCAAGCCAGATGTCGCCGACGATGGCCTTATCGAAGCCCACAAGGTCGGTGGCCATTCTTGGGTCGCCTATGGCTGGGACGAGCGGAAGTCCTAATCTCTTCCTGCTCTAATCTATTTTCAGGCTTGGCGGCTTGTGCCTCTCGCCTGCCCTCGATAGGTCTATGAAGGTCATAGATCTTTCGGGAAGACCGCCATGTTTAGCCGCAGAACCCTTCTAACCGGTGCCGGTGCCCTTGCTGTAACAGCAGGCTTACCGCAACTGGCTTTTGCGGCCGAGGGTAAGGGCGCAGAGCTCAACGCCCTGTTTGACGGGTTCGTTCAGGACTATATGCGCCGGTCGCCCGAGATGCTTACGGGTCTTGGCATGGACAAGGGCGATCAGGCGGCGGCCAAGGGCAAGCTTGCGGACCGTTCGCTGGCGGCGAGGGCTCAAGACCGGGTCGATAATGGCGTGCGCCTTGCCAAGATGCGGGCCTTTGATGCTAAGGCCCTCAGCGGCATGGACGCGGTCAACTATGACACGGTGATCTTCGAGATGGAGGTGGCCGATGAGGCCAACCGTCTGAAAAGCTTTAGCGGCTCAGGTACGGGTGAGCCCTATGTGGTCAGTCAACTGACCGGCGCATATCAGTCTGTTCCTGACTTCCTCGACAGCCAACATTCCATCGAGACCAAGGCCGATGCCGACGCCTATCTGTCTCGCCTAGACGCCTTTGCGAGGGTGCTGGATCAGGAAAGCGAGGTTGTGCGCCGGGATGTGGGCGCGGGCCTGACCCCGCCTGATTTCGTGCTCGAGCGGACCTTGGTGCAGATGAACAGCCTGCGTTCAGCCTCGGCAGCGACATCGGTTCTGGTCCAATCTCTGGTGCGCCGCGCCAAGGCTAAGGGGCTTTCCGGCGACTATGCGGCGGCAGCGACCAAGATCTATCAGGAAAGGGTCCAGCCCGCCCTCAATCGTCAGGCCGACCTGATCGCCAGCCTCCAGCCCAAGGCCGTGCATGATGCGGGCATTTGGCGCGTGCCAGACGGTGAAGCCTATTATGCCGCTTCGCTGAAGTCCTCGACCACCACGACCCTGTCTCCTGACGAGATCCATCAGATGGGTCTGGATCAGGCCGCTGACCTTACCGCGCGGATTGATGTGATCCTAAAGGCTCAGGGCATGAGCAAGGGCTCGGTCGGAGAGCGGATCCACGGCCTCTATACCGATCCGCGCTTCCTCTATCCCAATACGGACAAGGACAAGGAACGGTTGTTGGGCGATCTGAACAAGCAGGTCGAAGCGGTTCAGGCCCTGTTGCCGCAATATTTTGGGATCCTGCCGAAGGCCAAGGTCGAGATCCGTCGGGTGCCCAGCTATATTGAGGCCGGCGCGCCGGGCGGCTATTACAATTCGCCGTCGATGGATGGCACCCGGCCCGGGGCCTATTATATCAATCTACGCGACACGGCAGAGAACCCGACCTGGACCTTGCCGACCCTGACCCACCATGAGGCCATTCCGGGCCATCACCTGCAGATCTCGCTGCAGCAGGAAGCGCCCTTGCCTTTGATCCGGCAATTGAGTGGCTTTTCGGCCTATGTTGAGGGCTGGGCGCTCTATGCCGAGCAACTGTCTGACGAGATGGGGCTCTATGCCAATGATCCGTTCGGCAAGATCGGCTATCTGCAGTCGGCCCTGTTCCGGGCCTGCCGTCTGGTGGTCGATACGGGCATGCACCACAAGCGCTGGAGCCGAGAAAAGGCCATCGACTGGATGGCCACCACGGACGGCGATGTCGTGTCCGGCGTCACGACCGAGATTGAGCGTTACTGCGTCTGGCCGGGTCAGGCCTGTAGCTACAAGGTCGGTCACACGGTTTGGGCGAGATTGCGAGCAGAGGCCAAGACCGCGCTCGGCGACCGTTTCGATATCCGCCAGTTCCATGATGCGGGCCTGCAGGCCGGGGCCATGCCCCTGACTGTGCTTGAGCGGGTGATCAAGGACTATGTGGCGGGTAAGACGGTTTAGGGCCACAGCCGCCGGAATATCATTCTGGTTAATCTAAAATAATATTCTATAGTATTGAAATGAAAGTTGA
>CAISGS010000083.1 GCA_903884915.1 uncultured Caulobacteraceae bacterium
GACCCAAAAACCCGACCCCGATCTCATCGGCAACGGCCTTGACCTCTTCGAGATGCTGGCCCGTTTCAGCGCAGATTTCATGCATATCGGCGAGCGGCGCGCCCGATAGCTCAAACTGACCACCAGGTTCAAGGCTGACACTGGCGCCATTGCGCGACAGACCAATCAGGGTCTCGCCCTCATAGACCCCGGCCCAGCCAAAGCGCATCAAGCCCGTCATCAGGGCTAGAATGCCACCGCGCCCCTCAGCATCCGGCAGATAGTCGATGGCTCTATTGGTTCCGAGACGGAAGGCGAACTTCTCATGCTCGGCCCCGACGCGCCATTGCTCCGCCGGTTTACTGCCCTTGGCCAGATGCGCGGCCATGGCTTCAATGGTCAAAGGACGATCGTCCAGTTTGGTCTGCGCCATACTGCGCTCCCTAAAATCGGTGTCTTGGCGGCAAACAGCCAGACCTTTGCGGCGATCTTTACGCTGCTTAGGTAGGGGGCGACAAGTCGATCACACTCAAGAGGGCGTGACTGTCATAGAAAATTCTCATGGAGGTCAGAAATTGGCTTTGCGAAATTGCCGGTTCAAGCCTGCAAAAGGGGAGATGCAAGACCTTGGCGAACGGCCACAACCGCCCTACGCTCTTGGGTGTATCGAGGGAGAAAAATCCGTGACCCCATTGCGAAAGATGTTGATCATCGCCGTTGCCGCTCTGGCAGCCGCCTGTTCACCGGCCAAGGCTCCAGAGGCCCCCTCAGGCAAGACAAATATCCGCTTTGCCACCGACTGGCGCGCTCAGGCCGAGCAGGGCGGCTTCTATCAGGCCCTCGCCACCGGTGAATATGCCAAGCGCGGCCTCGATGTGACCATCGTGCAGGGCGGCCCCGGCGTGAATGTGCCCCAGCTTCTCGCCTCGGGCGCGGTCGAGCTCGGTATGGGCTCCAACAGCTTCATCGCCGTCAATCTGGCCGCCGAAAAGGCCCCCGTAAAGGCCGTCGCCGCCTTCATGCAAAAGGATCCGCAGGTTCTGATTGCCCATCCCGATCAGGGCATCAAATCTCTGGCCGATATGAAGGGTCGCCCGATCCTGCTGGCGGACGCGTCGATCAGCGCCTTTTGGGTTTGGCTTAAGTCGAAATATGGCTTCACCGATGATCAGGTGCGCAAATATAACTATAGCGCCGCGCCCTTCCTTGCCGATCCCAAGGCCATTCAGCAGGGCTATCTGACCAGCGAGCCCTACACGATCGAGAAGGAGGGCGGCTTTAAGCCATCTGTGTTCCTGCTCGCCGATGAGGGCTATCCCGGTTACGCGGCCATGGTGCTGGCCCCCGATGCCCTGATCGCCAAGGACCCCAAGGCCGTGCGCGCCTTCATTGAGGCCTCGGCCGCAGGATGGAGTTCCTATCTCAATGGGGATGCCAAACCCGGCGATGCTTTGATCCTCAAAGACAATCCAGAAATGACCCAGGCCCTGCTCGATCAGGCCCGCGCCAAGATGAAGGCCTATGGGCTGGTCGAGTCTGGCGATGCCAAGACCCTCGGCGTCGGGGCCATGACCGATGCGCGCTGGGCAGAGTTCTTTGCCGTCGCCTCCAGCCAAGGGGTCTATCGGAACGATCTGGACGTCAAGAGCGCCTACAGTCTGGCCTTCGTTACGCCTCCGGCCAAATGAGCGTGGTTGCCAGCCTCATCGCCGCAGAGGTCGCCTATCCGGGCCGGGGGACTGTGCTTGGCCCATTTGATCTGGCCTTAACCGAGGGCGAGATCGTCGCTCTGGTCGGCCCCTCGGGCTGTGGCAAGAGCACGGCACTTCGCCTCTTGGCCGGATTGGAACAGCCCACCGCTGGAACCGTGACCCGAACGCCAGAGCGCGGACAGACCGCTGTGGTCTTTCAGGCCCCGACCCTGATGCCATGGGCCGATGCCCGCACCAATGTCGCCCTGCCGCTCGAACTGGCTGGAATGGCCAAGGCCAAGGCGCATGATCAGGCTCAGGAGGCCCTAAAGGCTGTGGGTCTGGAAAATGCGATAGGGTCCAAGCCTGCACAACTGTCCGGCGGCATGGCCATGAGGGTGTCGCTGGCCCGCGCCCTTGTCACGCGGCCGCGCCTTCTGCTGCTTGATGAGCCCTTCGCGGCGCTGGACGAGATTACCCGCCGCAATCTGGCCGACGATATTCACCGCCTCTGGGACCAGACCCGCCCAGCCGTGGTCTTTGTCACCCACAATGTCGAAGAGGCCGCCTATATGGCCCAGCGGGTCGTGGTGATGAGCGCCAATCCCGGCAAGATCGCGGGTCAGACGATCATTGACGCCCCCCTGCCAAGGCCGCCCGGCTTTCGCACCAGCGAGGTCTTCCGCAACGCCGCCGAGGATGTGTCACGCGATCTGGCCAAGGCCATGGGGCATGTCCAATGAGCCGGACCCTCGAGACCTTAGCCCCCATCCTTCTGGTCGCCGTCCTGCTCGGACTTTGGGAGGCCGCTTGCCGCCTGACCGGCGTTCCGGCCTATTTCCTGCCCGCCCCCTCTGCGGTCGCGGCGGCCATGGCGCAGGACTGGGCCCTATTGCTGGGCTCGGCTTGGAAGACCCTATCAACCGCCCTTTTGGCCCTAGCCTTTGCCAGCCTGACGGCCTGTTCCTTAGCGCTGATCATCTCGACCAATCGGCTGCTGGAAAAGGCGGTTCAGCCCCTCGCTGTGGCCTTGCAGGTCACCCCCGTGGTGGCCATCGCGCCTCAGGTGGTGATCTGGGCAGGTCTGGCCCACCCTGACCGCGCGATCATCAGCTTGGCGGTCATTGTCGCCTTCTTCCCGATCTTTTCTGGGGCCTTGACGGGCCTGAAATCGACCGATCCGGATCTTGAGCGCCTGTTCGACCTCTATGGTGCGACGCCTTGGCAAAGGCTGCTGCGGCTGCGCATTCCCTCGGCCACGCCCTTTGTCCTCGAAGGCCATAAGGTTGCGGGGGGCTTGGCGGTGATTGGGGCCGTTGTCGCCGAGTTCGTGGCTGGATCAGGCGGGTCCCAAGGGCTGGCTTGGCGGATATTGGAATCCAGCAACCGGCTCCAGACGGCCAAGACCTTTGCCGCCGTGATTGTTCTGTCACTGATGGGGGCCCTGCTCCATGCCGTGCTTCAGGCCAGTGAACAGGCGATCTTGCGCCGGTTTAGGGGGCGTTAGGCGATGGGCCTGCGTCTTGCCTTAGCCTCAATCGCAATGGTCTTAGGGCTCAGCACCAGCGCCTTAGCCGCCGAGGACCGTCTGCCGCTGGCCAAGCCCGCAAGCGGCGGGGCCACGCCCGCGCTGAAGCCCTATAACGGCAAGCTCCACATTCAGCGCGGCGTCACCGCCCCCCGCCTCAAGATGGCCCCCAGCACGCCGGTTGCCCCGATGAAGCCGGTTAAGGTCAAACCTGTGAAGAAATAGGCCCTAGCCGCGCTCGCGGGTCTTGTGGAACGAGACCTTGGGGAACTTCTCGGCCACATAGCCGATCTCCCAAGAGGACTTGGCTAAGAACACCGGCTGGTCATCAATGTCGACGGCCATGGACGTCCGGTGCTTATTCGAGAAGTCCTCGACATCGGCCCGCGCGCCGCCAATCCAGCGGGCTTCGGCGAAGGGGGCATTCTCAAAAATCACATCAAGGGCATATTCGCCGCCGAGCCGGTCCTGCATGACTTCAAACTGCAACTGACCCACGGCCCCGACGATGAAGTCGGCTCCAAAGGTGGGACGAAACAGCTGTGTGACCCCCTCCTCAGCCAGACCCTCTAGGGCCTTTTTCAGATGCTTGGCC
>CAISGS010000084.1 GCA_903884915.1 uncultured Caulobacteraceae bacterium
AACGTGCCTTTAAGGGACTGGCAACGGTGTCCGTGCGCTATTGGCCCGCTTGCGCCTTTGCCCTCAGACGCCAGTCAGACTATAGGAGGGCACGCTTTTCGTGCTTTTCAGGTAATTGCCGCCCATGACCGCCCAATATGACGTCGCCGCCATCGGCAATGCTATCGTCGATGTCATCTCGCCCGCCAATGACGCGTTCCTTGTGGCTGAAGGCATGGCCAAGGGCTCGATGGCCCTGATTGACGATGATCGGGCAGCCCAGCTCTATGGCCGCATGGCCGCGGGGATCGAGACCTCGGGCGGGTCTGCGGCCAATACGGTGGCGGGCATTGCCAGCCTCGGCGGTACGGCGGCCTATATTGGCAAGGTGGCTCAGGATCAGCTTGGCGATGTCTTTGCCCACGATATTCGCGCCATTGGCGTTCAGTTCGACATTCCGCGCCTGATCGATGGTCCCGCAACCGCGCGCTGCCTGATCAATGTGACGCCGGACGGTCAAAGGACCATGTCGACCTTTTTGGGCGCGTCCAATCAACTGACTGCCGCCGATGTCGATCCCGACCTCATCACAGCCTCCAGCATCCTCTATCTTGAGGGCTATCTGTTCGATCCCGAAGCCGCTCGCCGGGCCTTTGCCAAGGCCACAGCCATTGCCCGCACCAACAGCCGGATGATCGCCCTGACCCTATCGGACAGTTTTGTCGTTGAACGCCACCGCGCCGCGCTTCTGGGCTTTATCGACAGCGAGGTCGACATCGTCTTTGCCAATGAGGCCGAGATCTGCGCCCTGTTTGAGACCGACGACGTCAATGCCGCCATCGACGCCATGCGCGGCCGGGCCAATATTGCCGCCGTAACGCGGGGCGAGCAGGGCTCAACGATCCTGGCTGGGGATCAGATTCACCAGATTACCGCCAGCCCCGTCGGTCACGTGCTCGACACCACCGGCGCGGGCGATCAATATGCGGCGGGCTTCCTCTTTGGTCTGGCGCGGGGCAGGTCCTTTGCCGATTGCGGGCGACTGGGATCCTTAGCCGCCGCCGAAGTCATTTCCCACTATGGTCCACGCCCACAGGTCTCTCTCAAGGACCTTGTCGCCCAAGCTGGCCTTTAAAAGGAGCCGTCCCCATGGCCGCACCGAGAACCGCCGAAGTTGTTCGGGAAACCAAAGAGACCCATATTCGGGTCACGATTGATCTGGACGGGACGGGCAAGGCTCAGGTCTCGACCGGCATTGGTTTCTTTGACCACATGTTAGACAGTTTCGCCCGCCATGGCGGCTTTGATCTGACGGTCGAGGCCAAGGGCGATCTGCATATTGATTTTCACCACACGGTCGAAGATGTCGGCATTGTCTTGGGTCAGGCCATGGCCAAGGCCCTTGATGGCTTTGCTGGAATTCGCCGCTTTGGCCATGCCGAAATCCCGATGGACGAGACCTTGAGCCGCTGCGCCATTGACCTGTCCAACCGGCCCTATCTGGTCTGGAAGGTGGCCTTCAGCCGTCCAAAGATTGGTGATTTCGACACCGAACTGTTCAAAGAGTTTCACCAAGCCTTCGCTATGAATAGCGGGGCCTGCGTGCACCTCGAATGTGCCTATGGCGAGAACAATCACCATATTGCCGAGAGCGGCTTTAAGGCGCTGGCCAGAGCCCTTCGCACTGCCGTCGAGCTTGATCCCAAGACCCAAGGCAAAGCGGCTTCGACCAAGGGCGTTCTGTAACCGCGCCCATGCAAAAGATTGTTCTGATTGATTACGGCTCGGGAAACCTGCGCTCAGCCCAAAAGGCGTTGGTGGCGGCGTCAGCGACACTGAGCGGCGGCTTCGACATCTGCGCCAGTGATGATCCCAAGGTCATTGCGGCGGCTGATCGCCTCGTGCTGCCCGGCGTCGGGGCCTTTGCCGCCTGTATGAGGGCGCTTGGCGAGCGGACCGGCGTGATCGAGGCCATGGCCGAAGCGGTGCAGCAAGGTGCCAAGCCCTTCTTGGGCGTCTGCGTCGGCATGCAGCTTCTCGCCGAGCGCGGCCTTGAATTTGGTCAGACCCAAGGCCTTGGCTGGGTCGGCGGAGAGGTTCGCCCCCTTGCACCCAGCGATCCGCACTGTAAGATTCCCCATATGGGCTGGAACGCGCTCGAAGAGATGTCGGGCCACCCGCTGCTGCGCGGGCTTGAGGTCGGCGCACACATGTACTTTACCCATTCCTACGCCCTGTTCCCTAGCGCCCCGAGCGATGTCATTGCTCAGGTTGATCATGGCGGGCGCTTTACCGCTGCTGTGGCTAAGGCCAATGTCGCGGGCGTGCAGTTTCACCCTGAAAAATCCCAATCGGCAGGCCTTCGCCTGCTCGCCAATTTCCTGGAGTGGCGGCCATGATACTTTATCCCGCCATCGACCTGAAGGACGGCCAGTGTGTGCGTCTGCTCCACGGCGACATGGATAAGGCGACCATCTTCAATAGCTCGCCCGCCGATCAGGCTGCACGCTTTGCCGCTAACGGCTTTGAGTGGCTGCATGTGGTCGACCTCAATGGCGCGATAGAGGGTCGGCCCGTCAATGCCGACGCGGTCAGCGAAATCTTGCGCACCGTTTCCATTCCGGTTCAACTCGGCGGCGGTATCCGCACCTTTGAGGCGGTCGAGCGCTGGATCGAGGCTGGGGTTAGCCGGGTTATTTTGGGCACGGTTGCCGTTCGCGACCCCGATATGGTTCGCCGCGCCGCCGCCGCCTTTCCAGAACAGATCGCGGTGGCCGTCGATATTCGCGATGGCATGGTCGCCGTCGATGGCTGGGTCGGAGCGTCCGATCTTGATGCCGTGACCCTGTCGCGCCGGTTCGAGGATGCGGGCGTCGCAGCCCTGATCGTCACCGATATTGGCCGTGACGGGGCCCTGACCGGGGTCAATGTCGAGGCTGTGGGCGCTGTCGCCGATGCGGTCAATATTCCCGTCATTGCCTCGGGCGGCTTTGCCTCTGTCGATGACATTACCCGCCTTCAGGCCCGTCCGGGTGTGGCCATTGCCGGAGCCGTCCTTGGCCGTGCCCTCTATAATGGGGCTATTGTTCCTTCAGAAGTGCTCGCCGCTGCGCAAAAGCGTCGCGCGGCCTAAGGACAGATCATGCTCAAGGTCCGCGTCATTCCCTGTCTCGACGTCAAGGACGGCCGCGTGGTTAAGGGCGTCAACTTCCTCGCCCTGCGCGATGCGGGCGATCCGGTTGAGCAGGCACGGGCCTATGATGCGGCTGGGGCTGACGAACTAATGTTCCTCGACATCACCGCCAGCCATGAGGGTCGCGGCGCGATCTTGGATGTGGTGTCGCGAACGGCCGAGGTCTGTTTCATGCCGGTTTCGGTCGGCGGCGGCATTCGCGCCGTTGAGGATGCAAGACGTCTCTTACGCGCCGGTGCCGACAAGATCTCGATCAATACGTCAGCCGTTGAAAATCCGGCCCTCCTGTCCGACGCCGCCGATGCCTTTGGCTCCCAGTGTGTGGTGGTGGCCATTGATGCCAAGGCCAGACCCGATGGTTCCGGCTGGGAGGTCTTTACCTATGGCGGTCGCAAGGCCACGGGGCTGGATGTGATTGACTACGCCGTTTCGGCCGTCAAGCGCGGAGCCGGTGAGATCCTCTTGACCTCCATGGACCGCGACGGCGCGAAGAATGGCTATGATACGGCCTTGCTGCGCGCCATTACCGGCGCGGTCAATGTGCCGGTCATTGCCAGTGGCGGGGCCGGATCTTGCGCTGATTTGGTGGCCGGTGTGCGAGACGGCGGGGCCGATGCGGTCCTTGCGGCCTCGATCTTTCACTTTGGAGAGGTCAGTATCGGTGAAGCCAAGGCGGCGATGCGGGCCGCGGGCCTGCCCGTGCGGCCGATCTAAGCGCAAAGGAACGAGCCCATGTCCGACAGCCAAAGATTTGCCATCGCTCTTGCCCGCTTAAGCGCCACCATAGCCGCGCGCCAAGGCGATGATCCAAGCCAGTCCTACACGGCGAAACTCTTGTCACAGGGCGCGGTCAAGGCGGCGCAAAAGCTGGGAGAAGAGGCGATCGAGACGGCCCTAGCCGCCGCGCTCAAAGACACAGATGGGGTGGCCAGCGAAAGCGCCGACCTGATCTATCACTGGCTGGTCCTGCTTCAGGCTTCTGGCGTTTCGCTGGATGCGGTCGCCGCAAAGCTCGAAGCCCGTGAAGGTCAGTCGAGCCTTGCTGAAAAGGCGTCGCGTAAGCCCTAGGCCTTCTTTTTGAGCG
>CAISGS010000085.1 GCA_903884915.1 uncultured Caulobacteraceae bacterium
GCCAGCGGCCTGCCACTCGGCCATCGCGGATGGACCTATGCCACCGACAGCAATGACCTTCACGTGACGCGGCAGGACGGCACCAATGGCCTTGAGATAGCCCGAGCCGAGGGTCGCGGCAGGGAATAGCTTTAATAACCGTGCGCCCGCATCAATGGCTGCAAAGGCTTCTGTTGGCGTCATAAAGCCGGGCAACGCTTCAAGACCTAATTCAAGGCTACGCAAAATCACGTCGCGATTGACGTTTGGCGAGACGATGAACTGACCACCCGCCGCCTTGACGGCGTCCACATCTGCAACGCTCAGGACCGTGCCCGCACCAACCAACATCTGGTCCTTAAACCGGATCGCGAGCCGCCTGATGCTCTCCAGCGGCTGAGGGGAATTGAGCGGCACCTCCATCGCCCGAACGCCCTGCTCATAAAGGGCCTCCCCGATGGCGATCACCTCATCCGGCGTCACGCCGCGCACAATGGCGACGATGGGAAGCTGTTCCAAAGCCTGATCGATGGTCATGGTGCGATCCCTTCAATGATCGAGATGAGACCGGCCAGCGCTGCCGCTTCACCGTTGATGGTCTGGTAAGACCTGCCGCGAGCCGCCAAGGCCTGACCATAGGCCGCGCAAAGGGCTGGATCGCCGATCAAGGTGACGGGCTCGTCTTCTGACGCACCCAATAGCTGAGGGCTTGAGGCGACATCGGACCCGATCAACAGGCCGGACAGGAACCCTGCCGACTGCCCTTCAGCCAATGATCCCGTCAGTTGTCGGGCGCGAAGACCGAACAGACGCGCGCTTAAGGCATCACCCTCCCCGGCCGCGGCAAGCCCTGCGGCAAATCCCTCTGGCTCGGCGGGGTCTTCAAACGTCGCCAAGATGCTGTGTTGGCTCAGCAGGGCATAGAGTTCGCCGGTCATGGCCGTGACAAAATCGGTGATCTTGCCGCCTTCAACCGTGACCCACTTGGCGTGGGTGCCGGGCAAACAGAAAAGGCCGGTTTGCAATGTCGAGGCTAGGGCACCGAAGATTTGCACTTCCTCGCCGCGCATCACATCTGGCCCATGGGACTGGCCGACCGTGCGAACGCCGGGCACGATCCAGACACCCTCGGCGGGCTGAACCAGACCCTTTGAAACTGCCTTTGCATCTGCCGGACAATCGACATAGGGCGCAGCCATCCAACCGAGATTAGACCCCGCCATACCGCTGAGCAGAACGGGCAAGCCTTCAGCCTTCAGAGCCGGTCGGATGTCCTGTTCCAACCTCAGCGGCACATCGCCCCGGCCGATCTTGGCGACCCCAAAGGGAAAGCTGGCGCTCGCCACCGCCCTGCCCGCCTCGATCCGCCAAGCGCGGACATTGGTGGTGCCCCAGTCGCAGGCCAGCCAAGCGCTCACGTGCGCCCGCCATCTATGACAAGGTTCTGGCCGGTGATCATGGCGCTATCGTCGGCGGCGAGAAACAGAACCAGCCGCGCGACATCTTCCGGCGCAATCCGTTTCTTCAGGGCAACCTGCTCCATCCACGCCGCTTCGGCCTCTGGCGTCAGCCAAAGCTGTAGCTGGCGTTCCGTGACCACCCAGCCCGGCGACACGGCATTGACCCGGATATTGTCGACGCCCCATTCGCGCGCCAAGGATTTGGACAGACCGATCACCGCCGCCTTAGCGGCCGTATAGGCGCTGAGGTCGGCAGGGCCTAAGAGCGCATTGATCGAGGATAGATTGATGATCGATCCCCCGCCGCTGGCCACCATTTCGGCCTGCACAGCCTGCGACGCCAAAAAGACCGGATCGAGATTGACCGCCAGATTGGCCCGCCAAGCGCTGGCCGTCATCTCTGCGGCGCGGTGCCTTTGATCATTGGCGACATTGTTGACCAGCACCGTCACCGGTCCCCATTGGCGAGCCGCCTGCGCGATGGCGGCCTGCAAATCTTCAGCGCTCGTTACATCGCAAGCTTGGAACGCGACCGTGCCACCCAAGCGAGCCGCCAAGGCCTGACCTGCCTCAACCGCAATATCGATGAACGAGACCTTTGCTGCTTGCGCGGCAAAGGCCTCGACAAGGGCCGCACCGATACCGGTCGCGCCGCCTGTGATGAAGACGTGGCGGACCTTCAGGCTGGGATAGTCGGCATAGGCGTCCATCAGTGGGACTCGCGACTGACCGCATCGCCGCTCGAGCCGACCAGAAAATCTTGGTCACAGCCCCGGTCGGCTTGCAGCACAGTGTCGACATAGAGCTTGGCCCAGCCCCGAACATAGGGCGAGGCTGGGCGCGCCAAAGCCGGATCGGCTGCGCGCCTCGCCAATTCCGCCTCGCTGACCTGAAGGGTCAGGGTCCGCGCCGGTCCATCCAGCACGATCAGGTCGCCGTCTCGGACAAGCGCCAAGGGGCCACCCGCATCGGCCTCGGGATTAACGTGCAAGATGACCGTACCAAAAGCCGTGCCGCTCATCCGCGCATCGGATATCCGCACCATATCGCGAACGCCCTTGGCCAAGAGCTTGGCAGGCAAGGCCATATTGCCGACCTCTGGCATGCCCGGATAGCCCTTAGGCCCGCAGCCCTTGAGCACCAGAACGCAGGTCTCGTCGACATCCAGATCGGGAAGATCGATCCGCGCCTTATAGTCTTCAATGGACTCAAATACGACCGCGCGGCCCGTATGGACCAAGAGCTCAGGCGAGGCTGCGCTCGGCTTCATAACCGCGCCGCCGGGGCTGAGGTTGCCGCGCAGGACCCAAAGCCCTGAACTGGGCGCAACAGGGGCCTCCATGGTCCGGATGACCTCGGGATTATCACAGCGCGCCATGTCGGCGATCTGGGCTTGGGTTAGGCCGCTGACCGTGATGGCATCGCCGCGCAGGTGCGAGCCGAGCGCTTTGAACACCGCTGGTACACCGCCGGCATAACAGAAGTCCTCCATCAGAAACCGACCCGACGGCATCAGGTCGACTAGAAGCGGGATATCGCGGCCCAGCCGGTCGAAATCCTCTTGCTCTAAAGGCACGCCCAAACGTCCCGCCAAGGCAATCAGGTGCAGGACCGCATTGGTCGAGCCGCCAATGGCCGCGTGGGTCAAGATAGCGTTTTCGAAGGCCTCGCGCGTGGCGATGGCGGACATCTTCACATCGTCGCGGACCAACTGCACAATCCGACGCCCCGTCAGATGCGCCAAGGTCGCTCGTCGACCATCGACAGCAGGTAAGGCGGCATTTTCCGGCAGGCTTAGGCCCAAGGCCTCCACCAGACTGGCCATGGTCGAGGCGGTGCCCATGGTCATACAGACCCCGTGACTGCGTGACATGCCGCTCTCGGCGGACATGAAATCGGCCAGCGTCATCTCGCCTGCGCGCACTGCTTCTGAGAACTTCCAGACATCGGTGCCCGAGCCAATATCCTTGCCGCGAAACTTGCCGTTCAGCATGGGGCCGGACGACACCACCATGGTCGGCAGATCGACACTGGCCCCCCCCATCAACTGGCCCGGCGTGGTCTTGTCGCAGCCGCCGAGCAGCACGACACCGTCCATGGGATTGCCCCGGATCGACTCCTCAACCTCCATGGCCAAGAGATTGCGAAATAGCATGGCCGTTGGACGCATCTGGGTTTCTCCCAGCGACATGGCGGGAAATTCCAGCGGCAGGCCGCCCGCCTCCCAGACCCCGCGCTTTACATGCTCGGCCAAGTCCCTCAAGCCCGCATTGCAGGGTGTCAGTTCCGACCAGGTGTTGCAGATGCCGATGACGGGACGACCGTCAAACACATCATCTGGAAGCCCCTGGCTCTTCATCCAACTGCGATGGATAAATCCATCACGGTCGAGCTTGCCATAGGTACGGGCGCTTCTGAGCGGTTTACGAGCCACGGTCTTATCCTGTGAAATCCGCCGTCTTAGGCGCGTGATCCTTGGGGCAGGCGTTGTCTTGGAATTATTTTATAGCCCGCCAATAATAGTCAGTGGGCCAAACCTTCGGCCAGTTTCCGCAACCCGCCGGTGATGATCTGCACGACCATGGTCTCGGCCGTCTCTATATCGATCGAGCCCTCGGCGACCTGCTTCCCCGCCCGGTCGGTCAGGGACATGAACAGGTCCATGGCCGATATGGCAACAGGCAAGCTCAAGCCAAATTCCCGCCGCGTTTCCTTCACGAAATAACGAATGGTCCGTTCTCGCGCGGCAGCCGATTCAGCCTCCATCAGCCGCACTACAGAAGGATCGGCCAACAGGGCTTGAATCAAGGCCCCTCTCGCCTTGGTGTGCTCCAGATAGACCCGCGTCGTTTGCCGGATCAGCTCTTCATAGGACTGAGCCTCGAGGGCGCGCTCGGCGCCCCGGCTATCCAGGTCCAACTGTTCGCGCTGCAGCAAGGCCGCGAGCAAAAAGTCACGGCTGGGGAAATAGTTATAGACCAGCGCCTTGCTGACCGCGCTCTCACGGCCCAGTCGTTCCATCGAGACCGCCGTCAGACCCTCTTCCAAGATGACCCGTGCGGCATCATCTAGGATCAGCGACCGACGCACCTCTGGCGCTAGGCGCGTGCGTTTGCGGGTTTCAACAGCAGCCATCGGGTCCATTCCGTCATTGAGCCCCATCATCGCCCAAAAGGGGAAGAAAACAAGAATCCATGGGCTGTTCTACTAAGATCAAGACGGAACCTTCCAAATGGCGACCCCTGCTGGCGGTAAGATCGGACCGCCCAAGACAAATTCCGCACCCTTGGCTAAGGGCGCAGGACGCGGTTCTGGCGCAGAGTTGATCGCGATGCCAAAACCGCCCCTCCGGCTGATCCGCACCCCTTCCGGCATGGACGTTACGGTTAGCCCCGCCCGATTGGCTGCGTCGGACAGGATATGAGCCAAAGCGCTCTCTTGCGGCGCAAAGGCCAGATAGTCGCGCTGCCCCGACCTTATCCAAGCCGGATGACCATCCTCAAAGCGCCCAAAGACCTCAGCCTGGGTCGTAACATCCTCACGCCAATCGCGGCCGGTCAACGCCCCGCCATTGGCGTGAATGGCCATAGGGGTGCCGGGACGTAGGCTCTCAACCCGCTGCACGGTGAGCGGCAAGAGCTTGGACAGATCGCCGGGCGGCAGGTTGCCCGGAATATGCAGATCGCGGGTCTTTGAGCCTGCGCGAACGCCAAATATCGTCACCGCCTTAGTGGCTTCGAAAGCGGCGAGCGCCTCGGGCGACACGATGGGAAGACACGGGGCGACAACCAGCCGATAGCCACTGAGGTCCGCGCCGGGCGGGACAATGTCCACATCGAGGCCCATCTGGCGCAGGCTCGAATACCAAGCAAAGGCCTCTTTCAACGCGCGATAGCCTTGAGCCTGCGGCTGGATCGTCGTGACCCAATCGCCTTCATAGGAGAAAACCAGCGCCACGGGCGATGGCCCACAGGGCGCAAACTGGCCCAAGGCGCTGACCTCAGCCGCCACCTGACGGGCCTCTTGGCCGCCAATATCTTCTGTGCGGTCGGGGCGGTTTAGACCGGCATGCATCTGCTCTTGGGCAAAAGGCGCTTGTCGCCAGCGGAAATAGGACACCACCTCCGCGCCATGGGCAAAGGCCTCCCACGTCCAAGCGCGAACCATGCCGGGCAGCGGGGATGGATTGAACGAGGCCCAGTTCACCGGTCCCGGCTGCTGCTCCATCACCCACCAGCGCCCGCGCCCGCAGCCGCGATAGAGGTCGTGGTGGAAGGCGGCGACATCGGGATGGCCCTGCAGCAGATATCGCGCCTTGTCCTCGGCGCTAAACCAGAACTGCTCAAGAAAGCCGAGGGGGTAACTGTCCCAACTGGCGACATCGAGGTCTTGGCTGACGGCAAAATGGTCAAACTCGGTATAGAAACCCATGAAATTATGGATCATGTCGCGGCCGGGTGACCGCTCGCGCAGGATATCGACCTGCAGGCGGTTGAAGCTAACCACCTCGTCAGACGCGAACCGATTATAGTCCAAACGGTGGCTCGGATTGGCTTCGGTCACGGTCAAATGCGGCGGGTCCACCTCGTCGAAACTCCGATAGACCTGAGACCAGAAGACCGTGCCCCAAGCCTGATTGAGGGCCTCAACTGTTCCATAGCGCGCCGCAAGCCATAGCCGAAAGCGCCGGGCAGCAGAGGCGCAATAGCTGATGGTCGTATCGTGGCAGCCATATTCATTGTCGGTTTGCCAAGCCACCACGGCGGGATGCTGGCCATAGCGCTCGGCCACGGCCTCGGTAATCCGCGCACATTCGGCGCGGAAGCCTTCGTGCGAAAAGCTATAGTGACGCCGGGACCCGAACTGGCGCCTCTGTCCCCGATCATTGATCGCGACCATGTCGGGGTGCTGATCGACCAGCCATTTGGGCGGGGTTGCGGTCGGGGTGCACATAATCACCGAAAGGCCAGCCCCATGCAGGGTCTCAACCGCCTGATCCAGCCAAGCCCAGTCAAACTGCCCCGGTTCCGGCTCGATGCGGCTCCAAGCGAACTCCGCGATACGCACGACCGAGATGCCCATATCGGCCATTCGCCGCGCATCTTCTGCCCACCAGTCCTGCGGCCAATGTTCGGGATAGTAACAGACGCCAAGTTTCATCTGGTCTTAGCCTTCAAAATAGAGTGGCGGCGATCCTGCCACATCAACCGACAGGGCAAAGAGCCCGCCAGCCTGCGGCTGCGCTTCGAGTTGCTGGGGCGTCAGCCCATCGCGCGCACTGGTCACGAACAGGGTCTTGAGGTCAGGACCGCCGAAACTGCAACTGGTGGGGCATTGAACGGGCATGGGGATGATCCGGTCAATGGTGCCATCGGGCGCATAGCGCACAATGCGCCACCCATCCCATTGCGCGTTCCACAGATAGCCTTCGCAATCCACCGCCGAGCCATCGGGCGTCGCCGCTTGCCCTCGCGTTTGGGCAAAGACCTGCTGCCC
>CAISGS010000086.1 GCA_903884915.1 uncultured Caulobacteraceae bacterium
CTTGGGGGAGAGGGTTGGGTGAGGGGGCGGCTCCTGCGTTTGTCGCCTAAGATTTTTGCCGGAGACATCCCCATGAGCCTGCTGACATTCGAAAAGCGCGGTCACGTCGCGATCCTGACCCTCAACCGTCCCGATGCGATGAACGCGCTCGGTGCGCCGGGGGACGGGGACGAGGTCCAGCGGGTCTGTGAGCAGGTCAATGATGACCAAGAGGTCCGCTGTGTGATCCTCACCGGCGCAGGCCGTGCCTTCTCTGCAGGCGGCGACGTTAAGGCGATGAAGACCCGCTCCGGTGCCTTTGCGGGCACGGGCGTGGCGATCCGCGACGGCTATCGCAAGAACATCCACCGCGTCGTCAAATCGATCTATGGCCTCGAAGTGCCGTCCATCGCGGCGGTCAATGGCCCAGCCATTGGTCTTGGCTGTGACGTCGCCTGCATGACCGACATCCGTATTGCAGCAGAAGGCGCCAAGTTCGGCGTCACCTTCCTCAAGCTCGGCCTGATCCCGGGCGATGGCGGGGCTTGGCTCCTGCCGCGCACCATCGGCATGAGCCGCGCGAGCGAGCTTCTGTTCACCGGTGATGTGATCAGCGCCCAACAGGCCTGCGAATGGGGTCTGGTCAGCCGTGTCGTGGCCGCTGATGTTCTGATGGCCACCGCCCTAGAGATGGCGGAAAAGATCGCTCAGCAGCCACCGCACGCTCTGCGCCTTGCCAAATCCTTGCTCAAGCATGGCCAGACCGCCTCCTATGACACGATCATGGAGATGAGCGCCTCGGCTCAAGCCATCAGCCACCTGACCGAAGACCATATGGAAGGCGTCGATTCCATCCTCGAAAAGCGTCCTGCCGACTTTAAGGGTCGCTAGGTCAAGAAATTCTGAGACTGCCGTCAGGTCATGGTTGCCCTGTGGGCCTATCGGTCTAACATCTGTTTGAAATTAGAAACTCAAAACCAAAAACCGGAGAAACGAACATGATTGGCGTTGTCGCAACCTTGAAGGTCCAAGTCGAAAAGGCCGCTGAGTTTGAAGCGGTGTTCCTAGACCTCGCTGCCACGGTCAAGGCCAATGAGCCTGGCTGCCTGACCTATCAACTGACCAAGAGCCGCACGGAGCCAGGCGTCTATAAGGTGCTGGAACTCTATGCCGACGAAGATAGCCTGAAGGCCCACGGCAAGACCGACTATTTCAAAGCTGCCGGTGCCAAGATGGGCCCGACCATGGCCGGGGCGCCATCGGTCGAATATCTCGACGCCGTGGAGTAGGCCATTATGGATCTGGCCTTTGCCCCCGAAGATTTGAAGTTCCGCGATGAGGTTCGGTCCTGGATTGAACAGGCCTATGACCCAGACCTGCGCCGTCAGATGGCCCAGTCCAAGAACGGCTATCTGGACAAGGCTGGCCAGGTCAAATGGCAAAAACTGCTCGGCGAAAAGGGCTGGGCGGCGGTCAATTGGCCCGTCGAATTTGGCGGTCCCGGCTGGACGCCGTCGCAGCACTATATCTTCAATATGGAGATGTCGCTGGCTGGCGTTCCGACCTCCTCGCCCATGGGCTTTAAGATGGTCGCTCCGGTGATCATGGCCTTTGGTTCTGATGAGCAAAAGAAACAGCACCTGCCGCCGATCCTGACCTCCGACATCTGGTGGTGTCAGGGCTATTCGGAGCCCGGTTCCGGTTCCGATCTGGCCTCCTTGCAGATGCGCGCCGTCCGTGACGGTGACGACTATGTGCTGAACGGCTCTAAGATCTGGACGACCCACGCCCAGTGGGCTGACTGGATGTTCTGTCTGGTTCGCACCAGCCAAGAGGCCAAGCCGCAGAACGGTATCTCGTTCCTGCTGCTGGAAATGAACACGCCCGGCATCACCATTCGTCCCCTGCCGACCCTCGATGGGCCGGTCGAAGGCGAGCAGGAGATCAATCAGGTCTTCTTCGAAGATGTCCGCGTGCCGATTGCAAACCGCATCGGCGAAGAGGGCATGGGCTGGACCTATGCCAAGTACCTGCTCGAATTTGAGCGCGGTAACGCCTATGCGCCCGGTCTGATGAACATGCTGGCCAAGGTCCGCAAGATCGCCTCGACCGAGGCTTCGGGCCAAGGCACCAGCCTGATCCAAGACGCTGATTTCCGTCGCAAGCTGGCCAGCTTGGAGATCAAGGTTGAGACCCTGAACGCCACCGAACTGCGCATCTTCTCGGCCATGGCTTCGGGTACGCCCGTAGGCCCAGCCTCGTCGATGCTCAAGCTTGAAGGCTCTGAGGCTCAGCAGGCCATCACCGAACTGACGCTCGAAGCGGTGGGCAACTATTCTGCGCCCTTCATCGCTGACACCTGGGCCGAAATGCGCGGCGAGACCAATGAGGCCCGTCCCGGTCCAGACTATGCGGCCCCGGCGGCCCCAACCTATCTGAACTACCGTAAGGCCTCGATCTATGCCGGTTCCAACGAGATCCAGCACAATATCATGGCCAA
>CAISGS010000087.1 GCA_903884915.1 uncultured Caulobacteraceae bacterium
ACCGCTGACCAGTCGGTCTCGACCTTCGTCGATGACGTCTATGTCAACCGCTCGGGCAACCTGAACTCCGCCTTCTATGACGTTGAGCGCGTCGAAGTTGTACGCGGTCCTCAGGGCGTGCTTTTGGGTAAGAACGTTGCCGGCGGCGCGATCAACATCATCAGCAACGCGCCAAGCTTCAGCCAGTCGGGCCGCATGACCGTCTCGCTGGGCAACTATGACCTCAAGCAGACCAGCGGCTATATCACCGGCCCTCTGACAGACACCTTGGCGGGACGTCTTTCGTTCCAGACCCTCAATCACTCCGGCTATGCCAAGGACCTGCTACATAATGTGGATGTCGAAAATCTCGACTCCCTGCAGGCCCGCGCTCAAATCGCTTACCGTCCAACGGACTCCGACCTTCGGGCCAGCCTGAATGTCGACTATTCCAAGGACAGCAATGACGGTGTGAACCGGGTTGGCTTGAAGAGCTCAACCCTGCCTGCCGGTCCGAACATCTGGTCAGGCACACGCAATCTGATCTCCGCCGCCCGCGGCGCACCGCTCAGCATCCGTGAAAGCTTCCCTGTGTGGCCACAATTTGCAGGTGACGCATCGCCAAGCCCTCAAGCGGCTCGGCACGAAACCTTCAGCGCCATCGGCAAGATCGACAAGGACGTGTCTAAGAACGTTCGTTTCTCGAGCATTACCGGCTATCGCGCCAACAAGGCCATTACTCTCTATGACCAAACAGGCCTTGGCCCCACGAATGGTTACAACCTCTCTGCAGCAGACTTGAACGCAGCGGGCGCGGCCTATCTGTTCGCTGAGCCTGTGAACTTCCGGGAAACCGTGAACCTCTTCACCCAAGAGGTCCGCCTGACCTCCACCGACGACGCCAGCCCTCTCGACTGGATTGTTGGGGCCTATTACCTGAAGAGCAACGTCACCCAGAAGAACCGTTTTTGGGGTGAATCCCGTGTTCTGCCGACCCTGTCTGGTGAATCTCACTGGATCGACCACGGTCACAACGAGGACATGGCTGTCTTTGGTCAGATTGGCTACAAGCTGACGGACACCTTGAAGGTCGAAGTCGGTGCCCGTTACACCAAGGATAAGAAGGACGGTGACCAGTTGGGCAAAATTGTCGCGACGGGCGACAAGTTGAACCCGCTGGACAAGACGCCTCTGACGCCTCTGGTAGAGAACTTCGCTACCAACTACGGTGAAAACTGGAGCGAGGTCACCCCTCAGGCGACCCTGCGCTGGACACCGAGCGATACCCAGATGGCCTATTTGACGGCTTCAAAAGGCTTTAAGGGCGGCGGCTTCCAGAACAACGCCTCCAAGGCGTTCCCCGCAGCGACGCCCTATCAGCCTGAAACCGTCGCCAACTATGAGTTTGGTTACAAGACCGAGTTGTTTGATCGCTCCGTGCGTTGGAACACCGCGATCTTCCACATGGACTACCGCAACCTGCAGGTTCAGCAGACCTTGGCTTCGTGCCTCTGTAACGTGATCAGCAACGCCGCCAGCGCGACCATCAAGGGTGTTGAAACTGATCTGCAGTGGGCTCCGAACTCTTGGTTCAAGGCCTGGGCCAGCGGCAGCTATGTCGATGCCAAGTACGACGCCTTTGTCTTTGCGGGTGTCAACAACTCGAACCACCTGATGCAGCGTACGCCAAAGTGGCAAGGTGCGGTGGGTATGGAAGCCACGACCAACGTTGGATCGTGGAAGGATGCCCTGTCCGGTCGTCTGAGCTACCGTTATCAAGGGCGCATGCCTTGGGCTCCTGAGAACACCGCTTGGGAACAGGCCTATGGCACGCTTGACGGCCGCGTGACCCTGACCTCACCAGAAAAGGGCTGGACCGTATCGGCCTTTGCTAAGAACATGACGGACGAGGTCTATCGGACTAACATTATCGTCTTCTTCAATGACGAAATGTCGTCCTTCGGTCCGCCTCGCACCTACGGTGTGGAGCTTTCCGTACCGTTCTAAAATCGGCGGCCGGGGCGGGC
>CAISGS010000088.1 GCA_903884915.1 uncultured Caulobacteraceae bacterium
CCGTGAGGGCCCGGGCGGGATCTGGCTGGTGGAGCTCAATAGCGACACCCTGCCCCGCCTGTTGGTCGATCAGCGCTACCACGCCCAGATCGCGGGCAAGGCGCGCAATGAGGCAGACAAGACCTTCGTGTCCGAGTGTCTGTCCTCGGCCAACTGGCTGGTGCGAAGCCTCGACCAGAGGGCCAAGACCATCCTCAAGGTGTCCAGCGAAATTGTCCGCCAGCAGGATGGCTTCCTTGCCTATGGGGTCGAGCATCTGCGCCCCTTGAACCTCAAGACCGTCGCTGATGCTATCGGCATGCACGAATCCACCGTCAGCCGCGTGACCTCCAACAAGTACCTGTCGACACCGCGCGGGGTGTTCGAGCTGAAGTTCTTCTTCACCGCCGCGATCCAGTCCTCCGATGGCGGCGAGGCCCATTCGGCCGAAAGCGTCCGGCACAAGATCAAGCACCTGATCGATGGCGAACAGATTACCCGTAAGGTTCTATCCGATGATCGTCTGGTCGAGCTCTTGAGTGCGACGGGCGTCGATATTGCCCGGCGCACCGTCGCCAAATATCGCGAGGCGCTGCGCATTCCATCCTCCGTGGACAGACGACGCCTGATGCGGGACGCGCACTAACGAGCCTTGGCTCAGGGCCCGGCTCAAGGTGCCGATAATGTGATCTTTTAGGGCCTGCTAAAGCGGCCTTGGGCCATTCAGCGCAATTGACTTGCCCTATCGGCAGGGTGTGGACTGGGGTCATGAAAGTCCTAGTATCCGGCAAACATGTCGACGTCGGCGAGGCCTTGCGATCGCGGGTTTCGGACGAACTTATGAGCAGCATCGGCAAATATTTTGACCGAGGCGGTGACGCTGAGGTCTTGGTTTCACGCGAGGGACATTCCTTCCGCGTCGACTGCACGGTGCATCTGGCCTCCGGGCAAACCCTTCTGAGCCATGGCCTGGGCCACGATGCCCATGCCGCCTTCAGCACGGCGCTCGAAAAGATCGAGACCCGCATCCGGCGCTATAAGCGCAGGCTAAAGAGCCACTCGGTGGCCGCGAGCCATAAGCAGGCCGAGTCCGCGTCCTTCTTCGTCCTGCGCGCGCCCGAGACCGACATTGATGATGGTGATGGCTGGGATGATGACCATGAGGCCCATCATGGCCACGAGGCCCCAAAGGGCGTGGTCATCGCGGAATCGGAGGCCCAACTTAAGACCCTGACCGTTTCTATGGCGGTTATGGAGTTGGACTTGACTGAATCGCAGACAATCGTGTTTAGAAATGCCGCACATGGCGGTTTGTCAGTGGTATATCGCCGACCTGATGGGAACATCGGCTGGATCGATCCTCAACGTACACAAGCGGCGTTGAAAGTGGGCTGAGCGGAACGGACTTGCAAAAGGCCTGACCGCCCGGTTCGAAGATCCCGCGCGGTCAGGTTTTAGAGTGAGTGTCTTGATGCAAATCGGCGATCTGTTGGACGTGGATGCGATCATCCCTCAGGTGAACGCACCGTCCAAGCGTCAGGCGCTCGCGCTGATTGCTGACGTGGCATCACGGCGTTTTGGCCTGAAGGTACCAGAGGTCCTAGAGGCTTTGCTGGAGCGTGAGCAGCTTGGCTCCACGGGCGTCGGTCACGGGGTGGGCGTGCCCCATGCTAGGCTCAATGGCCTAGAGCGCATGCGGGGCGTCTTTGTGCGTCTTGAAACACCAATCGACTTCAAGGCGGTCGACGAACAGCCCGTTGATCTGCTCTTTGCCCTCTTTGCGCCAGCCGATGCGGGCGCGGAGCATCTGCGGGCCTTGGCAAGGGTTAGCCGGATCTTGCGTCGCCCTGCCTTGCGCGAACAGCTGCGTCAGTCCCAGTCTGCCGACGCCCTGTTCGCCCTACTGGTGCAAGAACAGGAAGCGTCAGCCGCTTAGGCCAAGCCCTTTGCCAGCCTAGTGGACCGATACCGGGGCCATCTCATGGGCCAAGGCCGCGGCGACGGCGGAATCGCGATCGCCGAGAATGGCCAGGCAGTCGCCATTGGCACCGTGAACGGCATAGAGGATCTGGTCCGGGGGGATCGGACGGCCCTCTTCATCCTGAACGGGCGTCGAGGCAAGGATCTGCCCAGCCGTGACCGGACGCACATAGACCATATGCGGCGCGCCCAAGGCGGTGAACTCTTCTAACGTCAATTGCAGCGTCATGATGACCGCTTCCTTATTGCAAAAGCTCAAGCCCGGTGGCGGTTTAGCCCAGCGTCTTGATAGGAATCTCCCGGATCAGCCTTTCGGGCGGCGGGCGGTTTAGATCGATATGGAGCAGGCCATGCTCCATGCTGGCCCCCTGGACCACCATCCCGTCCGCCAAGACAAAGTTGCGGACGAAATTGCGAGCAGCGATGCCCCGGTGCAGATAGGCGCGGTCTGCGCCGCTTGGCCCACGGTCCTTGTCGCCTCGGCCGGTGACGACCAACTGATTATCCTCGACCGTGACCGCCAATTGCTCTGGCGAGAACCCGGCAACAGCCAAGGTGATGCGCAAGCACCCCTCAGCCCGTTCTTCGACATTGTAGGGCGGATAGCCTTCGGCCGCCGCCTTAGCGGCCCGCTCGATCAGGGCGCGGGTATGGTCGAAGCCCAAGAGGAACGGACTGTCGAACAGGATGGTTCGGTTCATAGGCGAAGCCCTCAAGGCAAAAGCGACTTCGTTGTCCACAGATCACCCGATACGGCATGGCCCATGATCCAACGCTTCCAGAGATGGCCATGGCCTAGGGATGTTTCAAGATGATGGCCTCAGATTGACCCAGACCCTGCCCGGTCCTAATCTTGAGACAACAGATCATTCCGCCCCCCCCCGCCTTTGAAAGCCGAACATGGCCATCGCCGCCCGCGTCAAACCGACCGACTATTTCACGCCGCAAGAGTGGAACCGTCTTTCGGCGCGCTCGTCTTGGAAGGGTCTGGCTCTGGTCGCCCATGGATGGGCCGTAGTCGGCTTGACGATGGTGGTGGGTGCCCTTTGGCCGATCACCATTCCCTTTGGCATTATGATTGTCGGTGCCCGGCAGCTTGGCCTCGCCATCCTGCAGCATGATGCCGCCCACGGCGCGCTGCATCCCAACCTCAAGATCAATGATTGGGTGGCCGAATGGTTCTGTTCGCCGGGGGTTCAGCGCTACCGCGACTATCATTTGCAGCATCACAAGTTTGCGCAGCAGTCCGAGGATCCTGATCTGGTCCTGTCCGCGCCGTTCCCGATCACACCGACCTCTCTGCGCCGCAAGATTGCGCGGGATCTGACAGGACGCACCTTCTTCAAGCAGCGGTTCGGCTCATCCTATAACCGTATCAAGAACCGCAAGCCGGGACAGCCGCTCTTGCCCCTCATCACAGCGGAACTGCGCCGCCATCGCCGGTTTTTGATCGCCAACGGGCTGGGCCTGACGGTCTTTAGTTTGATGGGTTATGGCTGGATCTATGTGGTCCTATGGCTGGTGCCGATGGCCACTTGGTTTCCGATGATCACGCGGCTTCGCAACATTGCCGAACATGCCCTAGTCGCCAAGGACGAACCCGACCCCCTGCGCCATGCCCGCACGACCAAGGCCAACCTGATCGAGCGCATGCTGATCGCGCCCTATTGGGTCAACTATCACTGCGAGCATCACATGTTCATGCACATGCCGTGCTGGAACCTGCCCAAGGCCCACCGCATCCTCGCCGCCAAGGGCGTCACCGCCCAGATGGAGGTCCAAACCGGCTACCGCACCGTTCTTGCGGCAGCCGCCTCGGCAGCGTGAGGCCGGAGCCGAGGCCTAGAGCCCGCCCGGCTTGCAATCTGTCTTAAAGAACTTCTCGATTTCAAGCAGTTGGGTCTCACCGTCCTTGGGACCCCACAAATTGAACTGGTGGCCCATATCGGGAATTTCTAGATATTTGTAGGGCTTTCCCGCAGCCTTCAGGGCAGCGACAAATTTCCGCGACTCTTCAATCTTGACCGTCTGGTCGCGGTCGCCGTGATAGACGAAGATCGGGATAGAGACCTTGTCCACATTGCCCAAGGGATCGACGCCGTCGATGGTCGGACGCTGAAACTCACGTAGGAAACGGTTATCGTAGGTTTCCCCTTGGAACCGTTTAATCTGAGCCACGCCCGCCCCCGCGACGGAACATTGATAGAGCCCGTTGGGACGAATGGCCGCGAGATAGCCCGTATAGCCGCCATAGGAATAGCCAAATAGCGCCATCCGGTTCTTGTCGGCATAGCCCTGGGCCACGAGCCATTTGGCGGCATCGTCATTATCGTCCTGCATGGTCAGGCCCCACTGGGCGTCACCCGCGCGAGCCAGCTTTTCTCCCCATCCGACCGAGCCACGAAATTGGGGTTGGATGACCACATAGCCGCGAGAGGTAAAATAGGTGGTCCAGCTTGAAAAATCCCAGTTGTAGTTATCGCGAGCGGACGGGCCGCCGTGAGGCAGAACGATGGCTGGATAGGGACCCTTGCCATAGAGCGCCTCTGGCGGCAGGTGGAGGAAGGCGGGGATCATCAATCCGTCTCGCGCGGTATATTGCACGAGCCGAGATGGTCCGATGGCCTTGAGGTCCAGGTTAGGACGGGACCGGCCCAAGAGCGACAGCTTGGACCCATCGGTGAGCAGATAATATTCAGGCGGAAGGCTGGGTCCTTCGCGCTGGACCACGATATACTTCAGATCGTCGGTCCAATCGATAATCTCTACCGAGGCATCGGGGGCATAGCTGAGCTTCGCCTGCGCACCGGACGCGGTGTCCGTCCAAGCTATGGTTTGGTCCGACTGTTTCAGAGAGACCTTCAGAGACTTCGCAATGGCGGCCAGCCGGTCATCCGTCCAAAAGGTTCGCCCCTTCTCCGCTTCATAGTCGAAGCCGACAAGGTCACCCGCTGTCGTGAAAATTGGTCCCGAGGCATCAAACAGCTTGTGGGCAAAGACCGGCTCGAGGATCTTGCGCGCGGCAATATCATACTCAAAAACCTGCGTCTTATCACCACCTTCGGGGCGCTTAGAGATGTAGATGATGTTTGGGTCCTTGGTGAATCCCACCACATCCACAAGATTGCGGTTCTTGGCAAAGGATCTGAAATGCTCCTCCCAAGCCCCCGTCACGGGATTGCGCAGCCAAACCGCCAAGTAAATATTGCCATTTTCGAAATTGACCTCAGACCGGGCGCGCAGCTGCCCCGTCCGGTCGACTTGAAGTCCCCCAAATTGGCTAGACCCCCGAGCCACGCGCTCGGCCGCATTGGCATAGACGTCCACCTTGTAAACATCGCCCTGGGTTCGATCCTCGACCATAATGTGTTTGGGATCGTCATAGAGCCTGTCCAGGATAACGGCGGTTCCTTGGCTGTTGTAATAGTCGTCGATCGCCGAATTGGTCTGTTTTTCAGGCAAGGCCGAAGTCCAGCGCTTACCCTCCAAATCGGTGATCAAAAGCTTGCCAATATGGGTGCGGGTCGATCCGATCGTAAAGAGCTGTTGAACCCGGACACCCAACCGATCATTCTTGATGAAAGACACCCCCCATATGTCGGTTTTAGCGGCACCCAAAACCGTTGGCGGCTTGCTGGGATTGGCGGTTTCCCAAACCGAGACATAACGGTTGATCCCATCCGGCGACGTCACGGCGGCGAGATGCTTTCCGTCGGGAGCCAAGGTCAGACTGCTGATGGCCGGTGCACGGGTCAAATCCCACGCCGACGGCAGGATGGCCCTTTGCTCCACAGTCGGCGTCTGCGCTTGGACGTCGAGCGGCCCGCTCAAAAGACCAAACAAGAAAAGGGCGAAGGTTACGAGCGAGGCTTGTCTTGTCATCGTGGGTCCCAGTCCCGGAAATCTGATTAGTTCGAGCGTAACACACTAAAACTATCGCCCCCAGATAGCAAAACAACTTCCGTCCCACATTTCGGATGACGGACTTTTGACCGCCCTGCACACCGGCCTACACAGGGGACAGGTGCCGCATTGTGTCAAAAAAGTGACGGAGGTCGAAAACCAGACACTTTCATCGCGTGAGCCTATTGATCGATCCCTCGCTATATAATTGTATACGCCACCTATCTCAAAAGCAGAATTCGTAATTCTTCGAAAACGCCAAAATGGGGTCTTTTATGTCGATACGCGCTAAGCTCTTCAAAACAACGATGATCTTTGGGATCGTCGGCTTTACCGCGGCATCAATATCAGCCGCAGCATTGGCCCAAACAGCCACGCCCGCGCCCGTTGAGAAGGCTGCAAAGGCGGCGGCCACGACCGAAGCTGCGCCAGCGCCTGAGACCGAAGAACTGGTTGTTACCGGGTCGCGCATCCGTCGTACCGAGTTTACCAGCAACTCCCCCATTCAAGTCGTCACCGCCGAGCAATCGACGCTTGAGGGCCTCGTTGACACCTCCGAGATTATCCAAGGGTCATCGGTTGCCGGAAATTCGCGCCAGATCGACAATTTCTACACGGGTTATCTGACCAATGGCGGACCGGGTGTGAACACGGTTTCGCTGCGTGGTCTGGGCGCACAACGCACCCTCGTGCTGTTGAACGGCCGCCGCGCCGGTCCGGCCGGTACACGCGGACAGGTGGGCGCCGTTGACCTCAACACCATCCCGTCCTCGTTGATTGAGCGGGTCGAGGTGCTGAAGGATGGCGCATCGTCCGTCTATGGTTCAGACGCTGTCGCTGGCGTTATCAACATCATTACCCGCAAGAATCTGGATGGTGGCGAGGCAGAGGTCTATGCTAACCGCAGCGCCGAGGGCGGCGGTGACCAGTATCAGATTGACGTCTCACAAGGTTGGACCTTTGACCGCGGTTACATGAATATCGGCGCTGACTACTATAAGCGCCAAGCCCTCCTGTTCGGAGACCGCAGCTACTTCTCCTGCCCGCAGGACTATGTGTTCGATGCCTCTACAGGTATCCGCCTAGACCTGATCGACCCCGCTACCGGCACCTTTAAGTGCCAAAACACACTTGCTGGCCGCGTCGACAATCTCTCGACCGGACGCTTCTATGTTCAAAACAGTTCAGCGGTTGCCGGCGGCGGTATCGGCAAAACCGACTTGGCAGGCTACACGCGCGTTGGTGCCGTATTCGCTGGCAACCCAACAGACACGCGTGCCAGCGCAGCGATCAATCCGACCAATGATCCACGCCTGGCGAGCCGCACGGCCATCTCGCCGGTGGAACGCTACACCCTAACGGCAAATGGTGCCTTTGATCTGACGGCCAGCACCGAAGTCTATGCCGAACTGATGTTCAATCGGCGCGAGTCCTCTCAGCGCAGCTGGCGTCAACTGTTCCCGCAGGTTCACTTCAGCAACCCCAACAACCCGTTCCGCGTTGGTAATCCAAACGGGTACGCTCCGGGATATGCCCGTTCGCTCGTGCTTTTGCCATCCAACGGTGACCAGACGGTGGACTATAAGCGCATTGTTCTTGGCGCGAAGGGAACCGTTCCTGATATTGGCTTCCTGAAGGGATGGGACTGGGACATCTACGGCCAATATTCCAAGTCCCACGGCGAATATGGTGGCAACTTCTTTTATAATGACCGCGTTCTGGCCACCACCGACACAACCGCCTGTAACGTGGCCCTGTTGAAGACAGCCACCGCGTGCCCCACTGGCGGCGTCAACTATTTCCGTCAAAGCACGGTCCAGACGGGTGAGTTCACAGCTGAGGAAGCCGCCTTCCTGTTTGGCTATGAATCCGGTCAAACTGACTATACGCACCAGTTCGTCGAAGGCTCGCTTTCGGGCAGCCTGTTCTCTCTTCCCGCTGGCAATGTTGCCGCCGCCTTGGGCTTCCAGGTCCGCAAGGAAGAGATTGACGATAATCCAGGGGCTCAGGCGAAAGCGGGTAACCTTTGGGGCTCCACCTCGGCGGGACGCACTGCAGGTTCCGACACGATCAAGGAGGCCTTTGCTGAACTCGAGATCCCCCTCCTGCGGGGCATGCCTGTCGCAGAGAGCCTGACCCTCAATCTCTCAGGCCGGTTCAGTGACTATAAGAGCTATGGTGCCAACTCCACCTACAAGGTCGGCTTAAACTGGCAGGTCATTCCCTCTGTTCGTTTGCGTATGAGTGACGGCACCTCGTTCCGTGCTCCTGCCCTTTATGAACTGTACCTCGCCAACCAGTCTGGCTTTTTGGGTCAATCCTCGATTGATCCGTGCCTAAACTGGGGTGACAATCCTTCGACGGTCACCGCGGCAAACTGCGCTAAGCAAGGCATTCCGCGGACCTACAACGCGGTCGGTTCGTCCTCTGCGCTCGTGATCACCGGCGGCGGTAAGGGCATTTTGGAAGCGGAGACCTCCAAATCCAAAAGTGTCGGCCTCGTCCTGACACCAAGCTTCCTGAACCTGAACATCGCCGTCGATTATTTCGACATCGAAATCAATAATCAGGTGGCCCAGTTCGGCGCAGGCAACATTGTTTCGGCCTGCTATGCCGCCGCAGACTTCCCAAACAATGATTTCTGCTCCTTGTTTGCGCGCGACACCAACCCAACCTCGACAACGGCTTGGATGATCAAGTCCGTCAACAACAACTATGTGAACGTCCAAAAGCAGGCCCAGCGCGGCCTCGATCTGACGACGCGCTACACCCATCAGTTCACCAACTCTAAACTGACCATCGACAGCCAGTTTTCCTGGATCCTCGACTGGACGACCCAATTGCTGTCCAAAACCTCTGTGGAAAACAATGGTCTCGTCGGTACGCCTGATTTCAACGGCAAGGTCAATGCGCGGTTGGACCGGGGTGACTGGACCTATTACTGGGGTATGGATGTCGTCGGCAAGAGCTCGGACACCGGCTATTACGGCAAGGATGTGTTTGCCAACTATCGCAGCACGGGGGTCTCGGCCTACTATAAGCAAGAGAGCGAGTTCCAAGTCACCCATAACATCTCGGTCCGTAAGAAGTTCGACAAGTGGGCGGCACAGGTTGGCGTTCAGAACCTCTTCGATGAACAGCCTCCCTATATTTCGACCGGTGGCTCCACCCGCGTGGGTAACGTCACGCTCGGCTCGTCCTATGACGCCATTGGTCGGCGTGTCTTCATGACTGTTTCCCGCCGCTGGTAGGGACATAGAACCACAAACAGATCAGGCGGCGAGCGCGATCTCGCCGCCTTTTTTGTTGGCCCAAACCTCCAGCCGATCAGGTCAGGAGGACGACCTTCACGCAGTCACCGTGATGTTGAGCGACAACAGCCTCGTTGATCTGAGCGAGCGGGAAGGTCTTGATCAGGCGCTCGAGCGGCAGGCGGCCTTCGCGCCAGTGGGTCATCAGTTCGGGCAGGAAAACGTCGGGGTCGCTGTCTCCCTCAATAATGCCGCGCACCGTCTGGCCAAAGGTGAGGACCGTGCCCAGATCACCTGGCATCGGCGTGTCTGCAGGCGGAATGCCGACAATGCCAAAGACGCCCTTGGGACCAAGGCAGGCCATGGTCGCGGTCAGGGTGTCCGGGCGGCCGGTCGTGTCAAAGGCATAGTCCACGCCAATGGGGACAATGGCGCGCACGGCAGCGGCCAGATCCGGCTCGGCCACCGGATCAATCACATGGGTCGCGCCAAGCTCGAGGGCGAGGCTGCGGCGCACCGCATGGGGCTCGACGACAATGACCGTGCCGCAGCCTTGAATC
>CAISGS010000089.1 GCA_903884915.1 uncultured Caulobacteraceae bacterium
GCAAGGCCATAGCGATAGTCTGGCAAATTATCGCGCGCGATGATGTCCTTCAATTCCGCCTTGAACTTGCGCAACTCGCCCGATACCCCGACCTTTTCAGCCAGGCGCGGAAGACTGATCGACCAACTGGCCTGATCACCGCAATGTTTACGGGCCAACTCATAGAGACGCCTCTCGATGCCACCGGTAAGTTGAAAATAGTCGCGATTGACGGTGAGAACACGCCGCTCCTTGGTGATGGCACGGAAGGTCCAGTCATTCAGGGTTACTTCCACGGCCTTCATACGGCGCTTACCGCCTGGCTTTTCGACCTCAACCACCCGAAAGTTATCGATCCAACCAAAACCGCGTCGTTCGCGGACCTCGGCGGCTGAAATGGAGGTTTTAACGGTCGTACCGCGAAGACGCTCAAGGGCATCGAGAAAGGCGTCATAGGCCTTAGCCCCCACCTGACCGGGTTTTGCCCGCCGCGTCACTATTAAAAAGTCGTGGGCCGGAAAGCGGACCGTTCGACTGACCGGTTCACCCCGTTCCATCCGCTCATTGATCAGGGATGTAAGATAGATCAGGACATCACGGTCCCAGACGGTGGCAACGCCCTTGTGGCTTGGCGCGACCTCAATACTGACCCGGCTGTCACTATAAACAATCGGCTCCATTCGCGGACGTTTGGCCAGCGAGAAGAACGGAAACTCAAGCAGCGCCCGATCCTCTTTGATCGGAGCGTCCACGAGAGCATCAAGGAAGAAGTCAACCTGACCCTTCACGGGCATCCTTTCGCGAATCGACGACAGGGGCGTCTGCAATACCCCTATTGCATCCTGAGTCGGTTCGCGAGTCTCGCCTGGTGTAACCCAGCGGGGATAAAGTTCAGGCCACCGCGCCCCAACGCCCAGAATCAAGGGCCGCTACATCATCCAAAGCCATATCATCCCAATCAAGATCGGGCAGGGGGCTCAGCGCAGCGGCGACAATCGCCGACAGTTCCGCAGCCGTCGTTACCCCCACAATAACCGATGAGGCTTCGTGCCGTGACAGCGCAAAGCCAAGGGCCGCCTGCAAGGGATCACTTCGGCCTTCGGCGATCATACGCCTAATCCGTGAAAGACGAGCGGATGCGGCCTGAAGACTATTGGGCATCCGATCGGGCGGAAGAAACAAGATCCCCTGCAAAAAGATTGACCGTAGCTGAACCTCGATGCCCAGTTCACGGATCTGGGCCAAGGTGCCGTCGATGAGAAGCCGTTGGTCTAGAAGGCTTGCGGGAACCTGAATGATGTCAGGCTTAAACCGCGAAGCAACCCCAAGCGGATCATCCGACGCATAGACCGATATGCCCACATGCTTGAACAGACCTTGGTCCCTAAGCGCTAAAAGTCTTTCCCAAAGCCCCGGCCCATGGGGTCCAAAAAGATCGCCAGACTGTTGCACCATAATGGCATCGGCCTGATGAACTCCAAGCCGCAGCAAGGAGGCTCTAGCCTCTTGCTCGATAAAGTCGGGTCCGCGATCACATCGTGCGGTCTTGATGACAATTCGAAAGCCATTGGGACGGGGCAAATGAGCGCCGACCAGCGCTTCAGCCTGACCAAAGGAAACGGCCGTATCGAGCACGCTAAAACCGGATCGGTCGGCAATTTTCAAAATATCGATCACCTCGGCCTCCAGAGGCCGCCCGCGCGGACTTGGCCCACCGTGGCCGGCGCTAAACTGCGCAGTGCCCAGTCCCAGCTTGGAAAGCAGAGTGCTCATCTGGCCTCGTTTGTCGCTTTGTCGACATTGAACAAGACAGACTAGTCCCAGATTGCTTAATGAAGCTGTATCGTGATGCTGTTTCTTGGAGCCCGTTTGGCCCCATCATCAAAAGGTCGTTTGTCTTGACCCTTAAGTCTGAACCGCAGCCAGATCCGAGCCTACCCGATTGGCCCGACTATGGACTGCTAGAGGATATGCGCGGTCCGCTATTTGCGGCTTTGCGCAAGGGTCAAGCCGTTGTGCTCGCAACGCTCTTTCGTGTTGAAGGCGGCGGCCCACGTCCTGAAGGCACCCAGATGGTATTCACCCTGCCGCCAGAGGGTCCCTTAGAGGTTCACGGCTTCATGTCAGGCGGCTGTGTCGAGGC
>CAISGS010000090.1 GCA_903884915.1 uncultured Caulobacteraceae bacterium
AACCACGACGCATCTGTGAAGGGCTGATTGCGTTAAAGGCAAAAAGACTGTGCGTAAAATGCGATAGAGCCGACCTTAGCCTGCCCCACCCGCCATATAGTCATAAAGATCGGCGGCGCGCGTGACGCTGATGGCGATCTTATCGTCGCTGATTTGAATTTCACCCCGGGCGACGGGATGGTTATTGGCCAAGATCCAGACCTCGTCCGTGGCCTTGGCGTCCAAGGGAATGACGGCGCCACGCCCCATGCGCAGGAGCTGCTGCATGGGCAAGATCGAGCGGCCGAGGACCACCGAGATCTCAACATTGACCGAATTGACCTGACTCACGCCTAAACCCCTAAAAACACCGTTCGATGCGAATCAGCCGATGAATCAGCTATCGCAGCATCTCACTAGGCTCCACATTGCGACGACATACTTGACCGGAAGTTAAAGTTCAGGAGATCAGTGCCTTTGTCGTCATCTGTTTCGCCCTATTCGACCTTTTTGCGATCAGATCAGGCCCAAACCCAATGGGCCGTGTCAACAGGGCTTGTCGACTATCCTGCGGCCGTGGCTGCGATGGAGGCGCGCGCGGCGGAGATTGCAGAGGGCCGGGCAAGCGAGATAGTTTGGCTTCTAGAGCACCCGCCCCTCTATACGGCAGGCATTTCAGCCAAAGACGGCGACCTCTTGGCCCCGGGCCGGTTCCCCGTGTTCGACAGCGCGCGCGGTGGGCAATATACCTATCACGGGCCAGGTCAGCGCGTGGCCTATGTCATGCTAGACCTGCGCGAGCGTGGGCGGGACGTTCACGCCTTCGTGGCGGCGCTGGAAGCTTGGGTGATCAGCGCCCTGTCACGCTTCAATGTCGAGGGACAGATCAAGCTCGGCCGCGTGGGCGTCTGGGTCGATCGCAAGGCTCCTGGCGTTCCAACACGAGAAGATAAGATCGCCGCCATCGGCGTGAAGCTGCGGCGCTGGGTCTCATTTCACGGGATCAGTCTGAATGTCGAGCCCGATCTAAGCCATTTTGACGGCATCGTACCCTGCGGCATCCGTGACCATGGGGTGACCAGCCTAGTCGATCTGGGCTTACCCGTGACCATGGACGAGGCCGATGCGGCGCTGCGGTCTGGCTTTGAAGCGATCTTTGGTTCGACCATCGAGGCCAAACCGCCGCTTTAGGCGCTAGATCGCTGCGGTGCCTGACAGGGGATTACTCGGATTGGGGCCAAAGCGATTGGCTCCCTCTTCGCTCGGCATGACGGCCAACTCAATGGTTGCCCAAAAGACCAGAACGCCGAACAGGAAATCGAAAAAGCTGGTTGGCGAGGGCAGGATGGCGATAATCCCAATCAGGATTGGGGCTGCCCACCAACCGGACCGTCCACGGTCATGCAAACGCTTGGACAGGATACAGGCGGCTGCAAACAGGATCGTTGGGTAGACGAACCACCCGGTCATCAAGTGTAGCGCGGTACCTGCAACAGACTCATACAGAGCGGTGATGGCGATCAGCCCGGCTCCAGCGATCAAGAACGGCATGCGCGCGATGCGCCCCGTTGATGACATCAGAAGTTCTACCCAGTCGGTCTGACCGCTCATCTTAAGTCCTGAATCCTCACTCGACAGATCGCAAGCCTAGCCAACTTAGAGCCGATGACGCGTGAGGGAAAGCCCTGCCTAAAGGGCCTTATTTATCGCGGTCAAAAGCGCCTTATCCGAAGGCTTTACAGCCGAGCCAAAGCCCGCAATCGGCTGCCCGTCGCGACCAATCAGGATCTTATGAAAATTCCACTTGGGCTCGGCCTGCGAACCCAGCTTGGCCTTGGTCCATTTGTAGAACGGATGGGCCTTATCACCCCTCACCACAGCCTTGGCGGCCATTGGGAAGTCGATATTGAAGTTAACGCTGCAGAACTTCTTGATCTCGGCATTGGAGCCCGGCTCCTGACCGCCGAAATCATTGGACGGCACGCCAAGGATAACGAAACCCTTAGCCTTATTGTCGGTATAGAGCTTCTGAAGACCGTCATATTGAACGGTGAACCCGCACTGGGACGCGGTATTGACGACGAGCACCACCTTGCCTCGAAACTGCTCCATAGGGAGGTTGCCCCCCTCAATGTCCGTGAATTTAAAGCCATAGGCGACGGCAGGAACGGTCTCGGCGGCCCCGGCCTGATCGGTTGGGGCGGCAAAAGCTACGGTGGCGACGAAGGCTGAAAGGGCAATAGATCGCAGCATCAATGATCTCCTTTGATGTCTAATAGAGGTAGTGCGGCAACGCTGACGTCAAGCCCCAGCGGCCATTTCCACGGCCAAGGCCAGATCCAGCGCCAGCGACGCCTCGGTGCCCGTCACCGGCGGACGAGGAACCTCTCCACGCACGGCGGCTAGGAAACCCGCGACATTGGCTCCCAGAGGGTCCTTGCCCTGAGGCGTCTCGGTGAAGTCGGCATTGAGCGCAAAGGGTGTGGTGTTGCGAAAGGCCCGGGTCAGGAAGTCGATCTCAACAACGCCCGAGGGATAGACGATCCGCATGGTCCGCTCGCGGGTCTCAGCAATGCGGGAGGTCTTAAAGGTCGCATTCATGCCGTTGGTAAAGGTGGCTTCGGCCTCGACCTCATCCAGATAGGGCCCCTGCTCGGTGCGCCCTTCGGCCTCGACGGCGATGGGCTCACAACGCGCGAGGCTGAGAGCCAAATCAATATCGTGGATCATCAGATCGAGAACGCAGGACACATCCGTTCCGCGAATATTCCAGATCCCCCGACGCACCGCCTCCAGCGCCAGCGGGATTTCGGGCACATCCATCAGACCCATGGCCTGAAAGACGATCCGCTCCTGATGACCGCAGGCCAGAACCACGCCCTTCTTGGCCGCCATCGCGGTCAGCTTTTCGGCTTCATCGAGATTGGTCGCTAGGGGCTTTTCGACATAGACGTGCTTGCCTGCCGTCAGGGCGGCGAGGGCCGCAGGTCCGTGGCTATCGGCGGGGGATGCCACCGTCACCACATCCACAAGCTCTAGAAAGGCGCTCATGTCGGTGAAGGCTGTCGCCCCAAGCTCCTGCGCCAAGGCCTGCCCACGCGCTTCGTCAGGGTCATAGATCGCTGTTAAGGTCACAGCCGGGAAGCTGGCATATTTGCGCGCGTGATGGCCGCCAAAGACACCGGCTCCGACCACGCCGGCGCGTAATTGCTGGGTCATGAGATTCGATCCTTCAGCTGCAATCCTCAGCCCCCTGTCTACACTGCGCCGCGTCCGAGGGCCAACGGATGTGCAACCTGACCGATGAGGCTGGAGCCGCCGCCCAATCCGAGCTAAACAGTTGTTTGAAACCTGCGCGGACCCCGCGCTGTTCGATTGGGAGAAACGCCATGACCACCCTCACCTCACGTGAAGTTCACCTGAAGTCCCGTCCTGTCGGCACGCCGACCGCCGACAACTTCACCCTCGCCACTGTTCAGGTGCCCGCACCCGGCGCAGGCGAAGTTCAGGTCAAGAACCTCTATATGACGGTTGACCCCTATATGCGCGGCCGTATGACCGACCGCCCAAGCTATGTGCCCCCGTTCCAGATCGGTGAAGTGCTGCAAGGCGGCGCGGTCGGTGAGGTGGTCGCATCAGGCGATCCCGCTTTCCAGCCCGGCGATATTGTCTCCTCCATGTGGGGCTGGCGCGAGGCCTATGTGGCCCCCGCCTCGACCCTGCAAAAGATCGACACCCACGGTATGCCTGCGCAGGCGTTCCTCGGCGTTCTGGGCATGCCCGGCATGACGGCCTATGTCGGCCTGCTGAAGATCGCAGCCCTCAAGGCTGGCGATGTGGTGTTCGTGTCGGCTGCCGCTGGCGCTGTGGGCGCGCTGGTTTGCCAGATCGCCAAGATTAAGGGCTGCACCGTCATTGGTTCGGCCGGCGGCGACGAGAAGATCGCCTATCTCAAGGAAATTGGCTGCGACGCGACCATCGACTACAAGAAGGTCAAGGACCTGACGGCAGCCCTCATGGAAGCGGCCCCCAAGGGCATCGACGTCTATTTCGAAAATGTCGGCGGTGAGCATCTGGAAGCAGCCATCACGGCAGCTCGTCCTTTCGCCCGCTTCGCGCTCTGCGGCATGATCTCGCAATATAACGACACGGACGCCTCCAAGGGCCCATCCAACCTGATCCAGGCCGTCGGCAAGCGTCTGCGCCTTGAAGGCTTCATCGTCTCCGATCACCCAGAGCAACAGGCCCTGTTCGTCAAGGACATGGCTGAGTGGATCGGCTCGGGCCAACTGAAGTATCGTGAGACCGTGGATGTCGGCGTCGAAAATGCCGCTGGTGCCTTCGTCAAGCTGTTCAAGGGCGAGAACATCGGCAAGATGCTGGTAAAACTGTCCTAATCCTACGACCTGAGGCCCTCTCCCAGCGGGAGAGGGTTTCGGCTTTGGCCTAGATCAGGCCCTCGCCCTCATCCAAACCCAGCATCAGGTTCAGGTTCTGGACAGCGGCGCCTGACGCGCCCTTGCCCAGATTATCGAGCAGGGCCACGAGCCGCGCCTGACCTGCGGCTTCATTTCCAAAAACGAACAGTTTCAGACGGTTGGTACCGTTCAAGCCCTCTGGATTGAGCGTCTTGATCGAGGCTGCTTCGGCCCGTGACGCGACCTCGACAAAGCGCGAACCCGCATAGGCCAGCGACAGGACCTCGTGCAGTTGCGAGACCTGCGGCAAGGTGGGCATGGCCCATAGCTGCAAAGGCACCTCGACGATCATGCCCTGGGCATAGCGGCCAACAGACGGCGCAAATAGCGGCTTTCCGGTCAGGCCCGTATGGAGTTGCATCTCCGGCACATGCTTGTGCTCCAGACCCGTGGCATAGATCCTGTAGGGCTCTGAAGTGTAGCTGTCCGAGGTTTCATCCTCAAACTCAGCAATCATCGGCTTGCCGCCGCCCGAATAGCCCGACACGGCGCTGACCGTCACAGGCCAGTCGGCAGGCACCAGACCCGCCTCAATCAGGGGGCGGACCAGCGCTATAAATCCGGTAGGAAAACAGCCGGGGTTAGACACCCGCTTCGACGTCGCCACGGCTTGGCGCTGAGCCGAAGACATTTCCGGAAAGCCATAGGTCCAGCCCGGCGCCGTGCGAAAGGCGGTCGAGGCATCAATGACCCGCACCTGATCATTCTGGATCATGCTGACAGCCTCGCGCGACGCCTCGTCCGGCAGACACAGGATCACGGCGTCCACGCTATTGATCATCTCGGCCCGCGCCGCCGGGTCCTTGCGACGCTCCTCAGACAAGGAGGCCACCACCAGGTCCGTGCGCGCAGCGAGGCGTTGGCAGATCTGAAGACCCGTCGTTCCCACTTCACCGTCGATGAAAACCCGATGGGTCATGATCTATGTCTCCCTTTCGGCTACCGCTAACAGACAGGCGCAGGCGCAGAAGGCTGGGGACATATCGGAAATTGAAGGTCCGATAAACTGCCTAAATCGCGCTCACAGGGCCCAGCAGGCCAGCTCAAGCAACGCCAACTCAGGGCTTTTCAGCCTTATGAGCCTTTTGCCAGGCCTTAAATTCGCGCGCCTCGCGGTCTTTTTTGCTCTCACCGGGGATGACCGCACGGCCCACGGCCCCGACGACCTTGACCCCCGTGCCAACGACCGCCCCGGTCGCGCCCACTGCCGCTCCGGCAACGATACAGCCCTGCAGAACCAAGCACGCAGTTAAGATCACTATAATATTCAGAGGCTTCATGGAATGGTCCCCTCAAAATCTTGAGGTCTCCCCTATGCCCCGCCTTGCGGATTCGGCCAAGGCTTTATGATAGCAACTGCTAGAGCCGCCGCGCCCGAACCATGATCTGACCGCGCGGATGGCCCCAATCCCCGACCCATTCAAGGGCCCAATCGGCGGTCGCCATGGCCAAGATCTCGGCCTTGGGAAAGTGGAAAGGATCACGGGTACTATGGGTGATGATACCCTCGGGCCGCTGAACCTGCTCGCCCTCGCCTTCAAAGAAGGTCGCATAGATCACACCGCCAGACTTAAAGGTCCCGGCCAGCGCGGCGAGGCAGCCCGCAAAATAGTCGAGGCTCAGATGG
>CAISGS010000091.1 GCA_903884915.1 uncultured Caulobacteraceae bacterium
CCGTCCCGGCATGCGCGTGCGCTTAGCCAAGGGGGGCAATGGCGGCTTTGGCAATGCCTATTTCAAGAGCTCGATCAATCAGGCCCCCAAATATGCCAATCCTGGCCTAGAGGGTCAGGAAAAGTGGATCTGGCTGCGCCTCAAGCTGATCGCCGACGCCGGTCTGGTGGGTCTGCCCAACGCGGGCAAATCGACCTTCCTTGCCGCAGCCTCAGCTGCCAAGCCCAAGATCGCCGACTATCCCTTCACCACCTTGACCCCCAATCTCGGGGTGGTGGACCTGTCAACGCAGGAACGGTTCGTGCTGGCCGATATTCCCGGCCTGATCGAAGGCGCTTCCGATGGCGCAGGCCTTGGCACCAAGTTCCTTGGCCATGTCGAGCGCACCGCGGTCCTGATCCACCTGATCGATGCGACCCAAGAGGATGTGGTCGGTGCCTGGGCGACCATTCGCGGCGAGCTGGAAGCCTATGGCGCTGGCCTCGCGGACAAGCCAGAGCTTTTGGCTCTCAACAAGGCCGACGCCCTCTTGCCCGAAGAGCGGGCACAAAAGGTCGCTGAGATCGAGGCCGCAGCGGGCATCACCCCCTATGTGATTTCGGGCGTCTCGGGCGAAGGGGTGCGCGATATTTTGCGCCTCGCCCACGGCAAGATCCGCGCCGCACGGGTGATGGAAAAGGCCGCCGCCCTCAAGCTCGGCAAGACCTTGGCCCCGACCGAGGATGATCCTGACAAGGACTGGGCCCCATGAACCGGCTGACAACCGCCCGCCGGGTGGTGGTCAAGGTCGGCTCAGCCCTTCTGGTCGACCCTGCTGCCGGACAGGCCAATCACGCTTGGCTGGCCAGCATGGCCGCTGATGTGGCGAGGATGAGGGCAAGGGGCCAGCAGGTGCTGATCGTCTCGTCCGGATCGGTGGCCTTAGGGCGTCAGCGCTTAGGGCTGGGCCGCCGCGCCCTGACCCTGCCCGAAAAACAGGCCGCTGCCGCTGCAGGTCAAAGCCTTCTCATGCGCGCTTGGGAGCAGGCCTTTGAGCCCCACGCCCTGACGACGGCGCAAATTCTTCTGACCCGAGATGATACAGAGACCCGCCGCCGCTGGCTCAATGCCCGCGCGACCGTAGAGACCCTGCTCGAGCTTGGGGCCACGCCGGTGATCAATGAGAACGACACGGTGGTCACCGAAGAGATCCGCTATGGCGATAATGACCGCTTGGCTGCCCGCGTCGCCCAGATGATCGGGGCTGATATGCTGGTGCTGCTGTCCGACATTGACGGGCTCTATACGGCTGATCCGCGAAACAACCCCTCGGCCCAGCACATTCCCGTCGTTCACGAAATCACGCCCGAGATCGACGCCATGGCGGGCGGCGCCAATAGCGGCGCAGGTGTGGGCACCGGCGGCATGGCCACCAAGCTGATTGCTGCGCGCATTGCGGGCGGCGCGGGCTGCGCGACCCTGATCACCATCGGTTCGGGAGAGGCCCCCTTGAAGGCCGCCGAAGAGGGCGCCCGCTCGACCCTCTTTGAGCCCTCCACCACACCCGCCGCCGCCTATAAGCAGTGGATTGCTGGATCGCTGGCTCCGCAAGGCCGGGTGACGGTGGATGCGGGCGCAGAACGGGCCCTGCGCTCAGGCAAGAGTCTCTTGCCTGCGGGCGTGCGCGCCGTCGAAGGCCGGTTTGAAAAGGGCGATGCCGTGGCCATTGTCGGCGAAGATGGCCGCGAATTTGCCCGGGGCCTCGTGCGCTATGACGCGTCAGAAACCGAGCGGGTTCAGGGCGTCAAGTCCAGCCAGATCGAAGCGATCCTTGGCTATTCGGGCGGTCCGACCCTGATCCATGCAGACGATCTGGCCCTGCTTCACAGCTAGAACCGACCTTCCGAACACCGCCAATTCCAGCCCCCTACGCTTGTTCCGCTTGCCAAGCTCGCTTTCAGGCGGCAAAGCGGAGTTATGATCGAAGAGAGCAAAAGCCTTGATGGGGTGATGGCGGCGATGGGCGAAGCGGCCCGGCGCGGCGCTGAGGCCTTGCGGCTGTCCTCTGCTGAGACCCGGACGGCTGCGATCCTGGCCATGGCCGGAGCGGTGCGCGCCTCTGCAGGCACCATCTTGGCCGCCAATGCCAAGGATCTGGCGGCCGCTGAAGCCAACGGCGTCACCGGCCCAATGTTAGAGCGCCTGATGCTCAATCCTGACCGGATCGAGGCGATGGCGGCAGGATTAGAAGCCGTCTCACAGATCCCAGATCCGCTGGGCCGGGTCACAGACCACTGGGTCCGCCCCAATGGTCTCGACTTTAGCCGGGTTCGCACCCCCATCGGCGTCATTGCCATCATCTATGAGAGCCGCCCCAACGTCACGGCGGATGCTGCGGCCCTCTGCATCCGCTCAGGCAATGCAGCCGTCCTGCGCGGCGGGTCTGAATGTCTCGCCTCCAACATGGCCATCCACGCCGCCGTGGTCCAAGGCCTTGAGGCCGCTGGCCTGCCCGCCGCCTGCGTCCAGACCGTGCCCACCACCGACCGCGATGCGGTGGGCCTGATCCTTGCGGGGCTAAAGGACACAAAAGGCCATCGCTGCCTTGACCTGATCATTCCGCGCGGCGGCAAGAGCCTTGTTGCCCGAGTGCAGGCCGATGCCCGCGCGCCGGTTCTGGGTCACCTTGAGGGCCTGTGCCACACCTTCGTCCATCAAGATGCCGACCTCGCCAAGGCCAGAGCTATCGTGGTCAATGCCAAGCTGCGCCGGGTCTCGGTCTGCGGCTCGCTCGAGACCTTGCTGATCGATAGGGTCGCGGCTGAGCGCCTGCTGGTGCCCATCGCTGCCGACCTTTTGGCAAAGGGCTGTGAGCTTCGCGGCGACGCGGCGGCCTGCGCCCTCGTGCCCCAGATGATCCCCGCGACGCTCGAAGACTGGACCACCGAATATCTGGCTCCGATCTTGGCCGTGAAGATCGTCGATGGGGTCGCCGGTGCCGCCGACCATATCCGCCTCTTTGGCTCAGGCCATACGGACGCGATCATCACCGAAAATAGCGCTGTGGCCGAAGCCTTCGTCGCTGAGGTCGATTCGGCCATCGTGCTGGTCAATGCCTCAACCCAGTTTGCCGACGGCGGCGAGTTTGGTTTTGGCGCTGAGATCGGCATCGCGACTGACAAGTTACACGCAAGGGGGCCCGTTGGGGCCGAGCAACTGACGACGTTCAAATATGTGGTTCGCGGGACAGGCCAGACGCGGCCCTGACGCCGGTCGTCCCAAGGCGCTGCGTCCCGGGTTTCACCTGGAGCGGGGTCAAAGGGTCGGCCTGTTCGGTGGCTCCTTTAATCCCCCACATTCGGGCCATGCCCATGTGGCCCGCACGGCTATGGCCCATCTCGACCTGGACCGGGTGCTATGGCTGGTCTCACCGCAAAATCCCCTAAAGGCCGCAGGCGAGACGGCAGACCTATCCGAGCGCATGGCCCAGACCCGCAATGTGGCCAAGACCGCTAGCCAAGGCCTGTCGATGATTGTGTCGGATGTGGAGTCCCGCATCGGGGCCCAATACACGATCGATACCCTGCGCGCGCTCAAGGCCCGCCATCCCGGGGTCCAGTTTGTCTGGATCATGGGGGCGGACAATCTGGCCCAGTTCCACCGTTGGCGCGGTTGGTTACAGATCATGCACCTCATGCCCGTCGCGGTTATCGCCCGGCCGGGCAGCTTGCTGCGTAGCCGCTTTGCCCCCGCGGCCAAGCGCTTTGCCTCATCGCGCATTGATGACGCCGCCAGCCACGGCCTTGCCAGCCGCCCCGCACCGGCCTGGGTCTATCTCAATGCGCCGCTCAATCACGTCTCGTCCTCTGCCATCCGTGCAAGCGGCCAGAGCGTAAAAAGCTGATTCAGATCAACGGTGACCCCGGCGCTTGGATGTGATAGGGTGTCTTTTCATAGTGATCAAAAAGGAGTTTCACGCTGAATCGTGAGACCGCGCCAAGCGCGACCGAGACCTCGGCAAACCTCGCCGACGCCTCATCAATAGACCCCTCGACTGATAGCGCCCCTGCCCTGTCAGCAGATTTTCCCGCCGGTTCTGTGGAAGCTCTGATCCTTGCCCGTCTCGAAGACGACAAGGCTGAAGATCTCGTCTGCATCGACCTAGCGGACAAGAGCTCGGTGGCTGACTGTATGGTCGTGGCCTCTGGGCGTTCGCACCGCCACGTCGGTGCCATGGCCGACCACCTGATCCGCTCCCTCAAGGAAGCGGGATTTGGTAAGGCGCGCGTCGAGGGCATGCCCCATTGCGACTGGGTGCTGATCGATGCCGGGGACGTCATCGTCCACCTGTTCCGGCCCGAAGTGCGCAGCTTCTACAATATTGAAAAGATCTGGTCGGTTGAGCCACCGGCTCGCCCCATCGCCATCTGATCAGGACCCCTCGGATCCGATCCGAGGGTCCTTACGCAAACCCGCCCATGAAGATCACCCTTCTGACGGTCCATCGCCTCGGCGCCTCACCTGAGGCGTCGCTGGCCCGGGACTATGCCGCGCGGGCCACAGCGACCGGCCGCGCTCTAGGGCTTGGGCCTGTCGAGATCATTGAGGTTGAGAGCCGCAAGCCCGGCAAGGCCGCCGAGGCCGAGGTCCTGATGGCCCAGATCACGGCCTTGGGCCCAGCTTGGCTGGCCGTCTGTGACGAGCATGGCACGGCGCGCAAATCCCGCGATCTGGCCAGCCATATTGGCCGCCTGCGCGATGATGGCCATCGGCGGATGATCCTCATCATCGGCGGCGCCGATGGGCTGGATGCGGGCCTTCTGGCCAGCGCCAAGGAAACCATCGCTTTTGGCATCCAGACCTGGCCCCATGCGCTCGCGCGGGTCATGCTGGCCGAGCAGATCTATAGGGCCTCCACCATCCTTGCCGGTTCGCCCTATCATCGCGACTAACAACGGGGCGACTGACAACTGGGCGAGCCTGCGCAGATCGGCTAGGCTCGGGCCCATGCAGCTTCGCGTCAGTGCCCTCTTGACCGTAATCCTTGTTCTGACTGCCGGAGCCGCGGTTGGGGCAGCCCCGTCGCGCGAGGACCTTGCCCGCATTGAGGCCCGCGCCAAGGCGAGGCAACGCGACCTCGACACCCTCCGCACCCAAGCCACCGAGGCGCGCCGCGACGTCAACAGCCTGCGCAGCCAACTGATCCAACTGGCCAGCGAGCAGAACCGCAGTGAACAGACCGCCAGCGATAGCCGCGCCAAGCTGGTTCAACTGAACCTGCGCGAAAGTGAATTGGCCAACAGCCTGGGCCAAAATCAAAACCAGCTGTCGCGGCTCTTGGCGGCCCTGCAACTCTATGGCCGCAACCCGCCCCCTGCCCTTTTGGTTCACCCCGCGAACGCCAAGGATGCAGTTCGGGCTGCGATCCTCATGCGGGCCGTCACCCCGGAACTGCACAAGAGGGCGAAGGGCTTTAGCGCTGAGGTGCAGGAGATCGCGCGGGTGCGCCGAGAGACGGCGGCGGCCAGTGAGACCCTCTTTACGGCCGAAAGCGACATTGCCGACCGCCGCGCCAAGATCGAGGCCCTGCTGCAAGAAAAGGCCGCGCTGGAACAGGCGGTGACCGCCGATGCGCAACTGGCCAATGAGGACCTCAAGAAGCTCGCGGCACGGGCCAAGAGCCTGCGCGAACTGCTTCAGGGTCTGCCGCGCCAAGGCGGTTCTTCCGCCAAGGCTGAGCCGCAAGATCAGACTGCCGGACCCGTGATCAGAAACACCATCTTCATCAACCCCTCGGCAGGCACCCTGATCCGCCGCTTTGGCCAGACCGCGCCGCGCACCGGGGCGGCAGGCGGCGGGCGATCCGAAGGCTGGACCTGGCGCACCGAAAAGGGGGCAAGCGTTCGCGCGCCAACCCAAGGCACAGTCGAATATGCTGGCCCGCTCAAGGGCTGGGGGATGGTTTTGATCCTGCGACTGGGCGGCGGCTATCATCTGGTCTTAGCAGGCATGGACCAGACCACCGCTGAAGCGGGACGCACCCTGTCGGCGGGCGAACCGGTGGGCCGCATGAGTGATCAAGATCGGCCCACGCCAGAGCTCTATATGGAGATCCGCCGCGATGGTTCGCCCGTTGATCCCGCCCGCTGGCTAGCGAGCCTTCGCGCACCCGGTTAGAGTCGGGGGCTAGGGCTAAAAATCCGCAAATCCGCCGATCACGGACCTATTACTGTTAACCAGACGGAAATACCGAGTTTGCAGGCTCGATCTTGTCTGCACGCCCTTTCGCTTTTGGTCAAATCGGTTATCGATCTTCTCAGCACCCTGCTGATCCGGCGTCTTAGAAAAGGCGTAGTGTCCAAACAGGGTGCCTCACTCGCTATTTCAAGGTCGCCATGCGCAAGTCCCTCCTGATCGGTGTTTCCTGCTTTGTCCTCGGCGCGGGGAGCATGGCCTATATCAGTCAGAGCGCTCGGGCCTCGGCCAACGCGCCGCGCGGCGATACCTTCAGAATGCTGGAACTGTTCAGCGACGTCCTGTCGACGGTGCAGAGCCAATATGTCGCCCCTACGGACGACAAGAAGCTGATTGAAGCGGCCATCGACGGCATGCTGACCTCGCTTGATCCCCATTCAGGCTATCTCAATCCGCAAAGCCTTGCCGAAATGCGCGATCAAACGCGCGGCGAATATGGCGGGCTAGGCATTGAGGTGACCAGCGAAGAGGGCGCGGTGAAGATCATCTCGCCCATGGACGACACCCCCGCCGCACGGGCCGGTTTGCAAGCGGGCGACTATATCACCGCAATCAATGGCCAGAGCCTTTTGGGCCTAGCCCTCAATGATGCCGTCAAGCAGATGCGCGGCAAGGCTGGTGAGGCCCTGACCCTGACGGTCGTACGCGGCAAGACCGAACCCTTTGACGTCAAGCTGGTTCGGGAAATCATCAATGTGAAGTCGGCCAAGGCGCGGATGGAAGGCGACTATGGCTATCTGCGGGTCTCGGCCTTCAACGAAAAGACCACCGCAGAGGCGACCGCCGCCCTGCAGGAGCTGATGGCCAAGAACCCCAACATGAAGGGGCTGGTCCTTGACCTGCGCAACAATCCCGGCGGCCTGCTCGACCAAGCGATCGGGATTTCCGACATGTTCCTCAGTGGCGGCGAAGTGGTGTCTCAGCGCGGGCGCGACGCCAAGGACATTGAACGCTACAATGCTCAGGCCGGAGACCTGACCGGCGGCCTGCCCATGACGGTGCTGATCAATTCCGGCTCGGCCTCGGCGGCGGAGATCGTTGCCGGCGCCCTGCAAGACCGCAAGCGCGCGGAACTGGTCGGTCTCACCAGCTTTGGGAAGGGCTCGGTCCAGACGGTCATCCCCCTTCGCGGCGGTGCCGACGGTGCCCTCAAGCTGACCACGGCGCGCTATTACACCCCCTCGGGCCG
>CAISGS010000092.1 GCA_903884915.1 uncultured Caulobacteraceae bacterium
CCCCCTCTTGGCCATTGTCTGGCTAGCCCTGACCCGACCCTCAACGACGGCCATGTCGCTATCGCTGATCCTGCGATATGGCCTCACCACCGCCGCGCTCGGCAGCCTGACCGCCGTCGCTGTTACCGTTCTGGGCACCAGCGCGGCATGGTTGGTGGTCATGTACCGCTTTCCGGGACGCAGCCTGTTTAGCTGGGCGCTGGCCCTGCCCTTAGCGGCCCCAGCCTTTGCGCTAGCCTATGGCTATGCTGATCTGCTCGACGTGGCGGGTCCCATCCGCACGGCCCTGCGTGCCAGTTTCGGCAGCGATTTTTGGCCAATGGAGATCCGTAGCCTGCCCGGGGCGGCCTTTGTCCTATCCATGGCCTTCTATCCTTACGTCTATCTGACAGCCCGTTCGGCCTTTATCAGCCAGTCGGTCTGTGCGTTGGAGGCCTCTCGCACCCTTGGCAGCACGCCTTGGGAGACCTTGACCCGCGTCGCCCTGCCGCTGGCCCGCCCAGCCATAATTGCAGGAACCGCGCTGGCCCTTATGGAGGTCTTTGCCGACTATGGCGCGGTCAGTTTTCTCGGCGTCCAGACCCTGACCACCGGCGTTGTCCGGGCATGGTCGGTCTATGGCGCACCCGGATCAGCCGCCCGCCTGTCGCTGCTGTTGCTGGCCGTCGCGGCGGTGCTCTTATGGCTGGAGCGGTCCGGGCGGAAAGGCCAGTCCTATGGAGCCAACAGCGCCCGTTGGCGTCCGCTCGAGCCGCAGCCGCTGCAAGGTTGGGCCTCATGGGGCGCGAGCCTCTTTTGCCTGTCACTGATCAGCTTTGGCCTTTTGATCCCCGCCGGATGGCTCGCCTATCGCGCCCTTTCGGCAGCCCCCGAAGCCGACCGTCTGATCCAAGCGGCCATGACCTCCTTTAGCCTTGCCGGTATGGGAGCCTTGGTCACCGTCGCTTTGGCCGCTCTCATCGCCTTTGGCGCCCCCCACAGCCACAGGATCAAGCGTTTAGCCAGCCTCGGCTATGCCACGCCCGGGGCTGTGATGGCGGTCGGCCTTCTGGCACCCGCCAGCCTGATCTGGCATGGCGCAGGATCGGGCGGCAGTCAGACGGTCGCTCTGGCCCTCGGCCTGCTCATCCTCGCCTATGCCGCGCGGCTGATGGCCTCAGCCCTTGGCCCCATCGAGGCGGGGCTGGCGCGCGTGACCCCGTCGATGGACCGCGCCTCCCGCACGCTCGGCGAGACCGAGACTGGAACCCTGCGCCGGGTCCATGTCCCTATCGCCAAGGGTGCCCTCTGGACCGCGACCTTGCTGGTCTTTGTCGATGTGCTCAAAGAGTTACCGGCAACCTTGATCCTGCGACCCTTTAACTTTGACACCTTGGCCGTTCTGGCCGATCGCTATGCCTCTGACGAGCGACTGGCTCAGGCGGCTTGGCCGACCTTGCTGATCGTACTGACGGCGAGCCTGCCCATCATCATCCTGTCGCGCAAAATCATGCAGTCGCGGCCGGGGGAATAGACCGACATGACGACCGCCCTAACCCTTGATGGTGTCCGCAAGCTCTATGGCGCTAAGGCCGCTGTTGATGGGGTCAGCCTCACGCTCGAGGCGGGAAAGATCACCTGCCTGTTGGGTCCGTCTGGCTGTGGAAAGAGCACGCTCCTGCGCCTCATTGCAGGGCTGGAGCCTCTCGATGGCGGCACCGTCTCGACCAACCATATCCTGTCAGGACCACGCTCCCATCTTCCACCCGAACAGCGTGATATTGGCTTTGTTTTTCAAGACTATGCGCTCTTTCCTCACATGTCGGTTGAAGACAATGTCGCCTTCGGACTTAAGCGTTTAAGCCCCGCTGAACGCCAGAAACACGCCCTGTTGCAGTTACAAAGGGTGCACCTCGCCGACCGCGCCAAGGCCTTCCCACAAGCCCTGTCCGGCGGTGAGCAACAGCGTATCGCGCTGGCCCGCGCCCTTGCTCGTGAACCAGCCCTAGTCCTGCTCGATGAGCCCTTTTCAGGCCTAGATGCCCACCTCAAGGCTGGGGTTCGCGACGCCACCCTCGAGGCCCTGCGGCAAGCGGGGACGGCGGCACTGATTGTCACCCACGATGCCGAAGAGGCCCTGATGATGGCCGACCATCTGGCCCTGATGGACCAAGGCCAGATCCTCCAGACCGGCACACCGCAGGACTGCTACCGCCATCCGGTTTCGCTCGCGGCCTCACGCCTCTTAGGCCCCGCTAATCCCATCGCAGTGGTTGTGGCGGGCGGTAAGGCAGACACGGTCTTAGGCAGTCTCGATGCGCCCGGCCTCGCCGATGGCCCGGCCATGGCCATTGTTCGCCCTGAAGCCCTGACCCTCACGGCGGATGGCACGCCGGCCTTGGTGCTCGCCAATCGGTTTGCGGGCGCCGAAAGCTGGATCACCCTGCGCATCGGCGGGCTAGACCTTGAGGCCCGAATGGCGACGCGGGCATCGCCGGTCGTCGGTAGCCAGGTCTTCATCACCCTTGACCCCAGCGCCTGCACCGTCACGCGAGCCTGACCCAACAAAAGGGTGACCGCGACCGACAATTCCATTTCCGGTACAGTAAATAGCTGTATGTATCGATTGTCTTAAATGCGGCCTTGGAAATCTCTGCACGCGACCAAGATCAATGGGTTGATGGTTCGTCTCGAGAGGACATGATGAAGACGCTTTTGATGTTGGCTTCGGCCCTCGCGCTGAGCGGCGCCGCCGAAACGGCCCACGCTGAAGCCGCTTCACCGCCTAAGGCCATCAGCTTTGTCGGCACCACCACCACCGACCTTTGGCAAAATACCAGCGGCGGCGTGAAGCGCGGCGGCGTGATGATCAATACCGCAGACGCCATCTTCGATTTTGACGGCGCGGCTGTTGGCCATGACAGCTGGACCGCCAACCTGCATGTGCTGGCCACCGATGGCCATAGCCTCAGCGCCCTGCTCGGCGACCTTCAGACCGCCACCAATATTGAAGGCGACGGTGCAACCCACCTGTTCGAGGCCTGGGTTCGCCGCCAAATTACGCCCACCACCGCGATCAAGGTCGGTATCATCGACCTCAATGCCGACTTCGATGCCAATGAGACTCCGGGCCTGTTCCTCCACAGTTCCCATGGCGTGGGACCAGATCTTTCGGGTGCAGGCCCGAACGCCGCGCCCGTTTGGCCGAACGGCACAGCCGGTATCGAGCTCCAGATGACGCCGACCGAGAACAGCCGCTTCACCGCGGCCCTGTTCAACGGCACCCCCCGAGATGTCGACCATCCTCTAGCCCTGGCGGCTGTGACCCTTCACAAGGATGATGGTGTGATGGCCATCGCGCAGGGCGACTGGACCAGTGCAAAGGGCGTCCATTGGTCTGCTGGTTTCTGGCATCATACGGCCGATTTCAGCCCCCTTGATCCTTCGGCCACCAAGCCAGTGTCCGGACAAACCGGGGCCTATGGACTGGTCGAAGCCCCCCTGCCCTTCCTCGATCGGTCCAGCGGCTGGATCAGGGTCGCGCGGGTCGATGATGCCTCATCCTATGTCGCCAACTATGTGGGCGGCGGCGTGACCCATGACGGGCTCTTTGCCAGCAGACCTGACGATAAGATCGGTCTGGCCCTTGCCTATGCAGGGATCAGTGACAAGGCCCGCGCCGCCTCGGCGCTGGACGGCCTTCGTCTGAAGTCCGGGGAATTGGCCTTTGAGCTGACCTATGCTGCCCAAATCACGCCAGCCTTGGCGCTGCAGCCGGACCTGCAGTACATCATCCATCCCGGCGGCGATTCGTCTCTGGGCGATGCCTTGGCCTTTGGTCTAAGGATATCGCTGCAAACCTATTAAGGACCACCGCCCGTGACCTCGCCCATCGAAGAGACCATCTTTGCTCAGTTGGCGTTGGTTGGAGAGGGAAAGTCCATCGATCCTGCCGCTGTCGCAAAGGCGCTGGAGCCTGAGGGCTGGCGCCGCATGCTGGGGCAGGTCCGCTCGACGGCTGTGGGTCTGGCCCGCCAAGGCAAGCTGGTCATTACCCGCCACGGCAAGCAGGCCGATCCGGAGGCCTTTAAGGGGGTCTATCGCTTGCGGATGATTTTAGACACCGACCGCAGGCCTGAGCCCATCGTTGAGATCGTGGCTGAGGATGAATAGCTAAACAAGGCCACCAGAGGGTCGCTTTCCGCCTGAGCGAAAGGGTCTGGGTCCCCGCCTGCGCGGGGAACACCGGTGGGGGGACGCTTTAAGCCGCCCTCTTTCGCGTCAGTCCCCCGGGTTGCTTCGCTGCGCTCGCAATGACGCGGTTAAAAAAGCCCTCTCCCCCCCTTGAGGGGGAGAGGGTTGGGAGTGGGGGGTATTCGTCGACGGGCCTCTCCGCCTCGTTCCCAAAGAAGTAGGAATCTTGCGGGTCGCTTTCCGCC
>CAISGS010000093.1 GCA_903884915.1 uncultured Caulobacteraceae bacterium
GGGACATGTTTGAGCGCGGCGGCATGGACAACCACCTGTGGCCGTTCGCGGGCGAACAGTTCGCTCAAGCGGCCCTGATCGCGCACATCGCCAAGTTCGACGCTCCACGGCACCTCGATGCCCGATTCGGTCAACTCGCGATCGATGGCGTAAAGATTATATTCCGAGGCATCGAATAGGATGACCCGCTCTGGCCCATAGTTGAGAATTTGCCGGGTCAACTCTGACCCAATGGTTCCGCCCGCTCCGGTCACCAAGACCCGCTTGCCCGCCACCAGATCGAGGGCCCGGATCGGATCGAGCACACGCGGGGGGCGACCCAGAAGGTCGGCGGCCTGAACCGGGGCAAGCGCGGCGGCTCCGCCGACTATCGATCGTGCCCTCGCCACCCGAACCCCGGCCTCACCCGCCGCCGCCACGACCTGTTCGAGCAAGGCCCGGCTGGGCCTTGGATCGACAACGACGACCTGAGGCCGCTGGACATTGCGCTCTGACAGACCGCGCAGAATAAGGGTCAATCGGCCAACTGATCCCAGAACTGGACGACCATCAATAGTGCGACCGGCACCTCGGTTGTCGGGGGTAACGAGACCGGCAATACGCATCGGCAGCGCCGCACGACGGTTCTCTCGCAGAAAATCTGCCGCATCCTGTTCAGTGCCCACCAGAACCATAGCCGGGGCCGAGCGGTCTTCTAGCGAGAGGGCTGCACGGACATCTCCGCTGGCCAAGCCACTGGCCAAGACCCGCCCCAAACTCATGAACAGGACGGTCAAACCGATCACCAGAACCGGTGCGGAGCGCGGAAAATCAACCAGCCTATTGAGTAGAAACAGCAGGGGCAGGACCAAGACACTGGTCGCGGCTGCAGCCTGGGCGATGCGCCAAATGTCATTCAGGGCCGTGAACCGCCAAACCCCCCGATGGAGCTTGAAAAAGGGAAAGACAAAGGCGGCAACCAGAGCAAAGGCGAGCGTCGATTCCCAGATCATGCCATAGGGCGTGGCCTTGGTCTCAAACCGATAGCGGCCCAATAGAACCACCGCCATCGCTGCCGCTGCCATCAGCAGATCATGGATATAGATCAGCAGAGCAATATGGCGGACGGACCAAAGGGGGATCTTTTGAAAGGGATCTCGCGGTGCCTCACTCATATTGAGGGCTCCGCCGCCGCCAATTTCCAGCGAATGCGCGTGCGGCCTTGGCGGGTCAGTGGACTGTGGAGAACAACCTTCATACAGCGCCTCGGCCGTCCGTCGAGAAAGTGAAAACTCGGCTCGATGGTCACACTGGCCGCGTCATTGCGCAACCACCAGCCGCTATTGGATGGCCCCATCAGCAAGACACTACGCCGATCGCGGGCCAAGGTCGCACGGACCTGGGGGTGAAGGTGGAAATAGACCCCCACCTCAACCTGCCGCGATGGGGAGCCGTCCGGCGCCAAAGGAAAGACGTCCTCGCCGCGCATCTCATCAAGGCGCGTATCCAGGAACAGCCGACGCTCGTGGAACAGGCCATAGCTATGGACCCAGCCATCATGAACCGCCTCAAGCCAGACCCCGGCTTCGGTTTCGCTGCGGCTACAATCCACGCTCAAGGCGGCCCCATCGAGCCGAACCCCCAACCGATTGGCGGCGGCGCCCCTTAAGGGCCAACCGGCAGACCCCTCGCCCAGACAGGCGGTCGAGCCCCCGTCACTCAAGCGCCAAGCCTGACCCTGCGGCAGGCGCGGGCTCCAGCCACTGTTGGTAATGAGCCGTTCGCGGCCCGTGAGCACTTCGATGGCCAAGGGCTGGGCCGTGGCGGTCTGGCTCATGGCATCGCGCGCTGGCGCACCGACATCCATCATGACCGTCAAGGTCCGACCGGACATGCGCTGGTAGCCCGAGTGCAGCGCCTGCTGAGGCTCGCGCGCCTTTGGATCACGGTCCTCATGGGCCCGAGCAGCCGCCACATAGTCTGGATGGCTTTCTTCACCGCCTTGGAAACAGGCGAGACGACCGTCTGGCAAGGTGAAGAAGCGAACCGCCGCTGTGAGCCGATCAATGGCTCTGGATATTTCGACCGGCGCTGCCAAGCCGCGCTGCGACAGGGCGTCATCAAGGGTCAGGAGGTCATAGAGCAGTTCCAAGGTGGATTCTGGCGAGCGGTTGATATGCCCTCCGTCAGTCAAGACCCTCTTGGGCAAAAGGGTCGTCAGGATCGACAGGCCCTTGGCCATTAATCGGTCACCGGCAGGGCCGCTCAGGGCCGTTCCCGCGATGGCGGCGGCGGCGGCGCGCTCTGCCGCTCTCGGGTCACTTTGAGGCAGGCACAGAAGGTGACGGGCTTGGCGCGCCACACTGTTGCACAGGGCGAGGGTCTCAAGTTCCGAGGCCACACCGGCCAGATATCTAAGGTGACAGGCAAGGTTAAAGACCCGCCGATCAAGAACATCGCCGCCCCATGAGAAACTGTTCCAAAGACCATAGGCGCGTCGCCAATCCAGGCACAGCTGCAGGCTATAGTCCAATCCGACGGGGCGCTCTTCCATAAGCGCATTGAGCCAAGAGAAGCGATGAAGCTCGACCGCAAAGGATCGACTAGGGCAGGGCTTATCCCAAGGATCGCCGCCGGGCCCGACCGAGAGGGTTTCTCCGGCTAGGACAAACCGGCCTTCAAGTAAGGCCTCGGCCATGCCATTGCGCGGCGGACGCAGATCGCGCGGTGCGGCCGCGACGCCCTGAACCTTTGGCCCACCCAGACCCCAAAGATGGAACGGCGTGCCGTACCAGTCAGAACTGACCAGATCGACGGCGGTCTGCGCCACCATCTGGAGCAGAATCTTTACAGGCCGCGGCTTGGCGGTCTTGGGGCGACGGGTTGGCAGAAGAGCCACAGCCGGGCCGGTCTCAGACGCCCCTTAGGGCGCGAATATTGTCGGCATAGGCCGAAGGCCCGCCCCGGAAGACGGCAGAACCGGCAACAAGGGCCGTGGCCCCCGCCGCGATACAAAGGGGCGCTGTTTGCGGGGTCACGCCGCCATCCACTTCAAGGGGAATGTCGCGGCCCGTCGCATCAATCATGGCCCGCAGACGCTCAATCTTCTTCAGTTGCGAAGTCATGAAGCTCTGACCGCCAAAGCCTGGATTGATCGACATGACCAAAATCAAATCGACCTCATCCATCATCCACTCAATGGTTTCTGGCGGGGTTGAGGGATTAAAGACCACGCCCGCCTTCGCGCCCAACTGACGAATACGCTTGAGGGTGCGGTTCAGGTGCGGCCCCGATTCGGGGTGGACACTGATGATATCGGCCCCCGCCTCGCGAAAGGCTTCCAGATAGGGGTCCGCCGGCGCGATCATCAGATGCACGTCAAACGGGATTTTGACATGCGGACGCAAGGCTTTGACAATATCTGGGCCAAGCGTGATGTTCGGCACGAAATGGCCGTCCATGACGTCAATATGCAGCCAATCGGCGCCTGCAGCCTCGATGGCGCGCGCCTCTTCGCCCAGCTTTGCAAAATCAGAAGCCAGCAGAGACGGGGCGATGATGGGACGGATCTGTGTCATGGATAGGACTTAGCCCCGCTGGCCTTGTCCGCGCAAGCAAACAAGGGTTAAAACCGGTCCATTAGGTGGCCGTAAGCGCGCGCACCGTCAATTCTAGGGCAAGGTAAGACCATGATCGAAGCGGTGATTTGGGACTTCGGCGGTGTTTTCACAACCTCGCCCTTCGAGGCCTTTAATCGGTATGAGACCCAGCGCGGCCTGCCGTTGGACTTTATCCGCACCGTCAATTCGACCAATCCCGACACCAATGCCTGGGCCCTGTTCGAACGGTCAGAGATCAATGCCACGGCCTTTGACGTCATGTTCGCCAAGGAGGCGGAGGCTCTGGGTCAAGCGGTGCGCGGCGCCGATGTTCTGCCGCTTCTGTCGGGCGATGTCCGCCCGGCCGTGGTCAAGGCGCTGATGCTCTGCAAGGCTCAGTTCAAGGTAGGCTGCATCACCAACAATGTCTCGGCGGGCGAAGGGGCGGGTATGGCCTCGACCGCCGAGAAGGCCCGCACGGTCGCGGGCATCATGACCCAGTTCGACGCGGTGATCGAAAGCTCCAAGGCCGGGGTCCGCAAGCCTGACCCCCGCATCTATCAGATGATGTGCGCGCAGTTGGACGTGGCCCCTTCGGCCTGCGTCTATCTCGACGATCTGGGTGTTAATTGTAAGCCTGCCGCCGCCTTGGGTATGAAGGCGATCAAGGTCTCGAACGAGGGCCAACTTCTGCGCGACCTTTCCGCCATTGTCGGCCTGACCTTTGAGGGTGCAGCCGCTTGACCCGGCCCAGCAAAATCGGAGCCGCCGCGGCGCTGAGCCAACTGACCGGCTGGCAAGGGGTCGAGGGCCGCGACGCCATATCCAAGACCTTCCGGTTCGAGGATTTCAACGCCGCCTTTGGCTTTATGAGCCGGGTAGCGCTAGAGGCTGAAAAACGCGACCATCATCCCGAATGGTTCAATGTCTATAACCGTGTCGAGGTCGTACTTACCACCCACGACGCCGATGGGGTCAGCGCGCTGGATGTGGCCTTAGCGCAATTTATGGATGCCGTAGCAGGCTAGTTAATAATGATTGTGCCCAACAGCAGTTTAGCGCCCTTCTGACCCACGACCCGGTCGGTTTCCTTCTGCAGCATCTGGGCAAGATAGTCTGCATTTGGGATAGCGCCCGGGGGCAGCGCGACCATATGGCCCTGAACGATTTGCCCAAAGGCCGCTTGAAGCCGCGGGACGGAGGCGTCTGCCCGCTTTAACAGGTTGGGGTCCGTCACATAGAGGCCAACCTCCAAGGTCACCACCGTTCGCGCGCCCGAACTGCGCAATATATTGACGTTGAGGGCCCGCATCCGAACATAGGGCGTGCTGCCGCTGTTCTTTGCCGCACCGCCCCCCCCACTGGCCTGAGCCGGAACGGCCGATAGGATCGGTAGGGCCAAAAGCGCGATGAGAAAAACAAGATGTGCGCGGCGATTGAACATGGTCCAGTCCTTGAGAGCGGGTCGTTTGGGCTATTTACAACCTTCTTACATTCGCCCCTAGAGCTTTCAGGGGCATGAC
>CAISGS010000094.1 GCA_903884915.1 uncultured Caulobacteraceae bacterium
AGATTGGCCTCGATCAGGCCCGCCTGCCGCGTCTTCAGTTGCCGCGCCTTGATGCGCCCATAGGAACGCAAAGGCCCGTGAGGTTTTTGGCCAATGGACATAGCGCCCCTTAGCCTGATTAGGCCAGACCGCTCAAGTCCTTGACCAGATCGGTGCGCTCCCAGCTGAAGCCGCCTTCATTGTCCGGCTCGCGGCCAAAGTGGCCATAGGCTGCGGTGCGGGCATAGATCGGACGATTGAGCTGCAGGTGCTCGCGGATGGCGCGAGGGGTCGCGCCGCCGACCAGTTCGGGCAGGACCTTCTCCAGCAGGGCTGGATCGACGCGGCCCGTATCATGCAGGTCGACATAGAAGGACAGGGGCTGAGCCACGCCGATGGCGTAGGAGATCTGGATCGTGCACTTGTCGGCCAGACCTGCGGCGACAACATTCTTGGCCAGATAACGGCAAAGATAGGCCGCCGAACGGTCCACCTTCGTCGGATCCTTGCCCGAAAAGGCACCTCCGCCGTGGGGTGAGGCGCCGCCGTAGGTGTCGACAATGATCTTGCGGCCCGTCAGGCCGGCATCCCCATCGGGGCCACCGATCTCAAAACGGCCGGTTGGGTTGACGTGCCACTTGGTCTTGCGGGTCACCAGACCCTCAGGGAATATCGACAGGACATGCGGCTTGATCAGGTCAAGGACGCGCTTAGAGGTCGCGATCTTGCCGTCGATGCGCTTCTTGTGCTGGTGGGACACCACGATCTGCAGGACCTGCGTCGGCTTGCCGTTCTCATAGAGCAGGGTCACTTGGCTCTTGGCGTCGGGTTCGAGCTCTGACAGCTCGCCGGAGTGACGCAGCTGGGCCAAGCGATGTAGGATGTCATGGCTGTACTGGAGCGTCGCGGGCATGAGCTGCGGTGTCTCATTGGTCGCATAGCCGAACATAATGCCCTGATCGCCCGCGCCCTCATCCTTGGTCGCCGAGGAATCAACGCCCTGCGCAATATGGGCTGATTGACCATGCAGGTGACAGGCGAACTTGGCCTTTTCCCAATGGAAGCCCTTTTGCTCATAGCCAATATCCTTGATCGCCGCGCGAACCTTAGGCTCTAGACCGGCAATGATGGCCTTGGTCTTTTCCTTGGTCGAGGCGCGAACCTCACCGGCGAGAACGATACGGTTGGTGGTGACGAGGGTCTCGCACGCGACGCGGGCCTCTGGCTCTTCGCCGAGAAAGGCGTCAACAACTACATCAGAGATCCGATCGGCAACCTTATCCGGATGGCCCTCAGAAACGCTTTCGCTCGTGAAAATATAAGATGCACGGCTCACAGGGCACACTCCTTGCAGGAAAGTCTTTATCGGATAGGCGAGGATGATTGAGGATGCGCTTCGCCTCACGCACCCCTTAAGCGCCAATCATATAAAGATATGTTTATATCTGCAAGTCAGGTCTTTTGGTTGCACGTCTAGTCGTGAGGATCCCTATCCAGATCGACCACACCAGAGGGGTCGCCCATGGCCCGAACCAGCTCTAGCAACCGCCGCCGCAGTCGCCCCCTTGGGACCTTTGGAAACAATATCGCCAGTTCCAGCCCTTCGGGTGTCATCAGAAACTCATGCACAAACTGGTCGGAACCAGATTCAGCAAAGCCAAATTTCTGCGGTTCCGTCGGATCACTGAGACCCTCAAAGAAATAGGCGACCGGTGTGGAGAGGGCTCTGGCAATTTCATAGAGTTTTGAGGCACTCACCCGATTGGCGCCCCTTTCGTATTTTTGAATCTGTTGAAAGGTCAGGCCAAGCTCTTCAGCTAGTTTTTCCTGACTAATGCCAAGAAGCTTGCGGCGCATCCGAACTCTTGCGCCGACATGCAAGTCTACAGGATTAGGAAAACGTTCAATTTGTGCTGGCACGCCCATGGATGTCTGTTCCATCTAGATTTAACCTTGGATCGCATTTTTGTTTACCATTAAGCGCGACCTGTCACGTGGTTTTATCTAATTACGGCGCCTTGAGACCCACATAATAATCAATGCTATCAATAGCATGGCGGCGAAGGGTCCATCGCCAAGACGGCTATAGACGGTTGGGGCCAGAGCCTCCGGCAGGATCGAATCAATGACCCCCTCGGCCCCCTGAACCAGGCTTTGGGTCGCGGATCGTCGGCCATAGCCATCGATCACGGCCGATATGCCGGTCGGCGTCGACCGCACCATCGGTAGTCCCTCTTCGATGGCGCGGTAGCTGGCAATGTTCAAATGCTGCCAAGGGCCGCTGGTCTTACCGAACCAAGCATCGTTCGAGACGTTTAAGATCCAAGCCGCGCGGCGGCCGGACAGGGTCGCCCCCTCTCGGGTAAAGCCCGGAAACAGGCTCTCGTAACAGATCAGGGGCTGGACCAGCGGCAAGCCGTCAAACTGGACGGGCTGCGGCCTTGGACCGGGCGTGAAATCATCCGGGGCATGGACCAAGCGCCGAATGCCCAGCCGCCCAAGAACCTCGCCTAGCGGCAGATATTCTCCGAACGGTACCAGTCGGAACTTGTCATAGACGCCCGTCACCTTCAGGCCCTCACCCTCGCGGCGGACACCCAGCAGGCTGTTGTAATAGACCGGCCTGTCGAAGGTGCCTCCCAGTCGAAAGCCGCCCACCATCAAGACCTGACCGGGCTTGAGCGAGGCTGTGACGACATCGCGCGTCCAGCTGCCGGGCGCCAGATAGTCATCCAAGGCTGACGGAATGGCCCCCTCAGGCCAGATCACCACCGCTGGAACGGGGCCCTTGCTCGGACGGGCGGTTAGGGCGGTATATTTGGCCAAAATGTTGCGGAAATTTTCTGGCGTCCATTTGGCCGACTGAGGAATATTGGCCTGAACAACGCGCACCACCAGGCCGCTTGCCCGTGGGGGCAAGGCGCTGCCCAACCTAACCATGCCAAAGCCGTAAAGACCCGCCGTCAGGGCGACGGCGAGGCCCGCCAAAACTAACCCCTGTCGCCGTTGATCTTGGCGCAGCAGCAGGCCAAAGGATCCGGCGATCCACAGGGTTATAAAACTCAGCCCATAGGCCCCAACCACCGACGCCATCTGAGACGGCGCAGACCCCGCCCGCCAAGTCTCCCCCGGCAGATTCCACGCAAAGCCCGTCAGAACATGGCCGCGCAGCCACTCGACCACAGAAAAGACCAGCACAAAGGCTGAAATGCGAACCAGAGCTGAAGCCTGCCGTGGCACGACCCGCCGATAGGCCAGACCGGCAGCGCCCCAGAACAGGGCCAGCCCGCCCGACAGGGACAGGACCGCGATCGGGGCCATCCAGCCATAGAGCTCGATCTCGACCAAAAAGGCTTCGCCGACCCACCAGGTACTGACAAAGAAATAGGCCAGACCGACCAGCCAGCCGCGCCAAAAGCCGCCTCTCAATCGATGGGGCGCGCCATTGTCCTGATCGATCAGGTGAAGCGCTAGACCATAGCCCAACAGTCCAGGCAAGATCCCGAAGGGGGGATGGGCCAGTGCCGCGCCCAATCCCGCCAATAGACAGCAAAGGGCCGCGCCCCACCCTCCCTGCGCCCAGCGCGCCACGACATCGAGGCGCTGTTGGATCACGGGGCCTCTGTGGCCGCTGGCGTGGCGCTTCTCATTCGCAGGCGTTTAACCCGGCGCGGGTCCGCATCGGTAATTTCGAACTCGAAGCCCGACGGATGAGCGATGACCTCGCCGCGCTGCGGCACCCGTCCGGCAAGGGCGCTGACCAGCCCCCCGACCGTGTCGATCTCTTCTTCGTAATCGGCCAGCATCAGCTCAGCATCGGCCATAGCCTCGAGCTCTTCCAGCGGCGCGCGGGCATCACATTCATAGATGCCGCCAGCGCGCGCAACGATAGAGGCCTGATGGGCATCGTCATGCTCATCATCAATCTCACCGACAACAGCCTCGACAAGGTCTTCCAAGGTGACAATGCCGTCGGTGCCACCAAACTCATCAATGACCAGCGCCATATGGATGCGCGTCGCCTGCATCTTGACCAGCAGGTCCGCCGCCCTCATCGAGGCGGGGACATAGAGCACTTCACGGCGAAGACGGTGCAGGACCGGCTCGCTCTGAGCCGGGCGCTTGGCCTCATCGGCGAGCAGTTTGAACACATCCTTGACGTGGACAATGCCGACCGGATCATCGAGATTGTCGCGATAGATCGGCATGCGCGAATGGCCCGCCTCGATGAAGGTCGACAGAACCTCTTCAAAGGGCGCGGAAATATCGATGGCAACAATGTCAGCGCGCGGGGTCATGACATCATCGACGCGCAGGGTCTTAAAGGCCTCGGCCTGATCGACAATATCGACGGCCCCATCGGCTGTAGCCGCACCGGTTGAGGCCGCTGGGGTTGCGTCCTTACCCTTCCGGCCCCATCCCAGCGCAGCGAACAGTCCGCGATCACTGCGCCGACGTCGAGCGACCGGCTTTGGAGTGCCGTTGGTTGAGGGGGTCTTAGAACTGGGATCGTCAGGACTGGACATGGTCTTGCGCGAGCGCTCCGTAGGGGTCCGTCACACCAAGGCCAGCCAGAAGGGTGCGTTCTAGCCCCTCCATCAACTCAGCCTCAGCGTCGGTTTCGTGATCATAGCCTAAAAGATGTAAGGTCCCATGCACCGTTAGATGACAAAGATGATCGGCAAGGCTCTTACCCTGCTCACCGGCCTCGCGCACGCAGACCCCGAGCGCCAAGGCGATGTCGCCCAGATGACCTTCGAGATTTTGCGGGGCAGGAAAGGATAGGACATTGGTGGGCTTATCTTGCCCCCGGAACCGGCCGTTCAAGGCTTGAACCGCCTCATTATCGGTCAGCATCACGACCACCGCGCTGCCCGCAAGATCGGTCAGGCGCTCCGCCGACAAGGCCGCTTGAGCGGCCCTGCCGATCAGGGCTTGGGTCTCGTCCTCGGTCAAAGACAGGGCGGGCAACCAAGCCTCGTCGTCAATCTCCACCTCAATAGCGAGAGGATCCATCGCTAGGTCCGGTTACTGTCGGCGTCATAGGCCCGCACAATGCGCTCCACCAAGGGATGGCGCACCACGTCCTCGGCTGAAAAGCGCGAAATGCCAACGCCCTTGACGCCGTCCAGCAGACCCACCGCATGGGACAGGCCAGAATCTCTGGGATTGAGCAGATCGACCTGTGAGGGATCGCCAGTAACCACCATCCGCGCGCCCTCACCCAAACGGGTCAGGACCATCTTCATCTGCAGGCGCGAGGCGTTCTGGGCCTCATCGACAATGACGAAGGCATGGCTCAGGGTGCGGCCGCGCATGAAGGCGATGGGGGCAACCTCGATCTCGCCCTTTTCACGACGACGGCGAAGCTGTTCGGCCCCCAAAAGATCGGTCAGAGCCTCCCAGACCGGGGCCATATAGGGGTCAACCTTCTCGGTCAGATCGCCCGGCAAAAAGCCCAGACGTTCGCCCGCCTCGACCGCAGGGCGGGTCACGACCAGACGGTCCACCTCGCCGCGCAGCAACATATTGGCCCCGTGCGCCACCGCCAGATAGGTCTTGCCGGTTCCGGCAGGGCCGACGCCAAAGACCAGCTCATATCGGCTCAGCATCTCCAGATAGTTGGCTTGAGCCGCCGTCTTGGCTGCCACCACACCGCGCTTGCCCATCGGCATGGACCGGGCAGCACCGGGCTTATCGCCAGAGCGCACCGCCCCAATAGCCATGCGGACATCCGATTCGGCCACTTCAGCACCCGAGCGGGCACGGTCAGCCAGACTATCAATCACCGCCTTGGCCCCGGTCAGGCTCTTGGCCGCACCGCGCAGGGCCAGACCCCCGCCGGGCGTCTCGATCAGTACCGAAAAGGCATTTTCGATCAGGGCAACATGGCGGGCATTGGCCCCGCAAATGGCGGCCTGAATGGGCTCAGGCAGGGCGATGAACTCGTCAATGACGCGGCTCAAAGCACAGCCTCTTCTAAGGCCGACACCAGAACGCCGGAAAGGCTCATATGGGCCGCCGCCTCGATGCGCATATGGACGATCTGTCCGATCAGATTGGCAGGTCCCTCCGCATGGACGGCCTGAAGATAGGGGCTGCGGCCCAAGATCTGGCCGGGGTGGCGCCCTTCGCGCTCGATCAAGACCGGGATGACCCGGCCGACCATCTCGGCGTTGAAGGCGCGCCGCTGCTCTTCCAAAAGACTGTTCAGGCGGGCCAGACGCTCATCCTTAACGGCCTCATCGACCTGAGCGCCCATATTGGAGGCGGGCGTTCCGGGTCGGCGGCTATATTTGAAGGTGAAGGCCGAGGCATAGCCGACAAGGCGGACCAGATCCAAGGTCGCCTCGAAATCGGCCTCGGTCTCGCCGGGGAAGCCGACAATAAAGTCACCCGACAGGGCAATATCGGGCCGGGCCTGCCGGATGCGGGCGATCAGGGCCACATAGTCTTCGGCCTTATGGTCGCGGTTCATCGCCTTGAGGATCCGGTCCGAACCCGACTGCACCGGCAGGTGCAGATAGGGCATCAGGGCCTCTTGTGTGCCATGGGCGGCAATCAGGGCCTCATCCATGTCGCGCGGATGGCTGGTGGTGTAGCGAATACGGTCCAGACCGGGGATGGCGGCCAGACGCTCAACCAGACCCGCAAGACCGCCCTCATCGCGCTCTGCCCCATAGGCATTGACGTTCTGACCCAGCAGTGTGACTTCGCGCACACCCTGCTCCGCCAGATTGGCCGCCTCGGCCAGCACGGCCTCCATCGGCCGCGAATATTCCGCGCCGCGCGTATAGGGCACCACACAGAAGGTGCAGAACTTGTCGCAGCCCTCCTGCACGGTCAAAAAGGCGGTGACCCCGCCGGGCTGACGCGATTTGGGCAGGGCGTCGAACTTTTCATCAGCGGCAAAATCCGCTGCCAGCGCCTCGCCCGACGCGCGGTGGGCCCGCGCGATCATTTCGGGCAGACGGTGATAGGATTGGGGACCGAGCACGAAATCGACCGCCGTCTGGCGACGCATGATCTCGCTGCCCTCGGCCTGAGCCACGCAACCGGCAACGGC
>CAISGS010000095.1 GCA_903884915.1 uncultured Caulobacteraceae bacterium
GACAGGGGCGTCTCATAGGCGGCATTGACCATCTCCTTGGTCAGCTTGACCGCATTGGGCGATAGGGCCGCGATCTTTTTCGCCGCTGCCATGGCCGTATCGATCAGGTCGGCCAGCGGCACAACACGGCTGACCAGAGCGCAGCGCTCGGCCTCAGTGGCATCCATCATCCGCCCAGTCAGGATCATGTCCATTGCCTTGGCCTTGCCGATAAAGCGGGTCAGGCGCTGGGTGCCCCCAGCTCCGGGCGAGACGCCCAGATTGATTTCAGGCTGGCCGAACTTGGCATTGTCAGCGGCGATGATGAAGTCGCACATCATGGCCAGCTCGCACCCGCCGCCCAGCGCAAAGCCCGCGACCGCCGCGATGACGGGCTTGCGGCAGCGGGTCACGGCTTCCCAATTGCGGGTGATGAAATCTTCGCCATAGACCTCGGCATATGACTTGGAGGCCATTTCCTTAATGTCGGCCCCGGCCGCGAAGGCCTTGTCCGAGCCGGTAATGACGATACAGCCGACGCCAGCGTCCGCTTCGGCCACAGCCAAGGCGGCTGTCAAATCGTCCATCAGCTGGTTGTTGAAGGCATTTAGCGCCTCTGGCCGGTTGAGGCGGATCAGGGTCACGCCTTCGGCGGTGTCAACCAACAGGGTCTGATAGGGGCTCATGAGCAAAATTCCTATGCCAGTTCATTAAGTTGGCCGCGCATCAGATGCAGCACAGCCGAAAAGTCCTTGGTCCCATAGCCCAGCCCGCTGAACAGGGCATACATGGCCTCGGCCTGCGCGCCCATCGGGGTCGTCGCGCCCGACTTGGCGGCGGCTTCTTGAGCTAGTTTCAGGTCCTTGAGCATCATGCCCGTGGCAAAGCCGCCTTCATAGCCGCGATTGGACGGGGCGGTCGGCACCTGGCCGGGGATGGGGCTATAGCTGGTCAGGCTCCAGCACTGGCCTGAAGATTTAGACGCGATCTCAAAGAAGCGGTCAGCCTCTAGGCCGAGCTTTTCCGCCAAGGCAAAGGCCTCGCAGACGCCCAGCATCGAAATGCCTAGCACCATATTGTTGCAGATCTTGGCCGCTTGGCCCGATCCAGCCTTGCCCGCATGGATGACGACGCGGGCCATGGGGGCGAGGGCGGCCTCAACGGCGGCAAAGTCGGCCTCTTCGCAGCCCGCCATGAAGGCCAAGGTTCCGGCATCGGCGGCGGCGGTTCCGCCAGATACGGGCGCATCGGCAGCGCGAAGGCCAGCGGCCACGGCCATGGCGGCAACGGCGCGGGCGCTGTCCACATCAATGGTCGAACAGTCGATCAACAGGGCCCCCTTGGCAACATGGGGCAGGATGTCGGTCTCATAGACGCTGCGCACATGCTGGCCCGCAGGCAACATGGTCAGGACCACCTCGGCATCCATCACCGCGTCGCGAACCGTGGCCGCAGCAATGCAGCCCGCGCTGACAGCCCGCTGGATCGCGTCAGGGCTAAGGTCAAAGGCGCGAACCTGATGGCCTGCCTTGGCCTGATTAGCGGCCATACCGCCGCCCATATTGCCCAGTCCGATAAATGCGATGCGGGTCATGCCCGGTTCCTTATGGTTAGGGGTGTCCATTCCTGATCGGCAGGCAGCGGTGCGAAGATGGCGTCGAGCAGGGCCTCGCCGACCGCTTCCAGCGTGGCCGGGGACCATTTGGGGTCATTGTCCTTGTCGATGATCACGGCTCGGACCCCTTCGAGGAAATCATGGCGCTGCACGACCCGCGCGCCAATGCGATATTCCATGGCCATATTGTCGGCAAAATCGGTGAAGCCTGCACCGGTTTGAAGCTGGCGCAGGGCGACCTTTAGGGTCTGGGGTGATTTGGTTTTTAGGGCCGTATACTGCGCCTTGGCCCAGTCGCTATCATCGCGCTCCAGCCGCTCCATCACCGCCTCGACCGTGGGGGCGCTGAAGCAGGCGTCGAGGATGGTGCGGTGGGGTTCAAGCGGCGAGGGGCCGGGGCCGCTGGCGTGGGCCGCGAGACTGGCGCCAATCCGGTCAGACCCTTGAGCGGCCAGCAGGTCCGCTTTCAGGGCCTCAAGCCTTGAGCTTTCAACATAGTGGGTGGCAAGGCCTAAAGCGAGACAGTCGGCGGCCTTGATCCTGGCCCCGGTCAGGGCCAGCCAATAGCCCGTCTGTCCGGCAAGGCGCGGCAGGTGCCAGCCGCCGCCGACATCTGGAAAGAGGCCAATGCCGGTCTCAGGCATGGCAAAGGTGGTGCGCTCTGTGGCCACGCGATAGCGGGCGGGCAGGGCAATACCCACGCCGCCGCCCATCACCACCCCATCCATCAGGGCCACGACCGGCTTGGGATAGTCCATCAAGAGGTGGTTGAGCTGATATTCCAGATGGAAAAAGGCCCGCGCCTCGTCCCCGTCGCCCGCCCCGCTCTCGGCCAACATGCGAATATCGCCGCCGGCGCAAAATCCGCGCGGGCCGGTATGGTCCAGCAACACTAGCTCCACCGCCGGGTCATCGCGCCAACGCAGCAGGGCATCAGTCATGATCTGGCACATGTCCAGCGTCAGGGCATGCAGCGCCTCAGGCCGGTTGAGGGTCAGGCGTCCAACGCCCTTGTCTAGGTGGACGAGGACAGCCTCACTCATGGGCGAAACAGCTCCCGCGCAATGATCACGCGCATGACCTCGTTGGTGCCTTCAAGGATCTGGTGGACCCGCAGGTCGCGGACAATGCGCTCCAGCGGATAGTCGCGCAGATAGCCATAGCCGCCATGCAGTTGCAGCGCCTGATTGGCCACATCAAAGCCGACATCGGTGCCATAGCGCTTGGCCATGGCGCAATATTGTGTGGCGCGCGGATCGCCCTGATCCATGGCATTGGCCCCGCGATAGACCATCAGCCTTGCAGCCTCCAGATCGGTGGCCATGTCGGCCAGCTTGAACTGAAGGGCTTGGAAGTCTTTGAGCGGGTGCCCGAACTGATTGCGGGTCTCCAGATGGGCCTTGGCGGTTTCCAGTGCCAGCGCCGCGCCGCCCAGCGAGCAGGCGGCGATGTTGAGCCGCCCGCCATCGAGCCCCATCATAGCAAAGCGAAAGCCCTCGCCCTCATGGCCGATACGGTTTTCGACCGGTACCCGGACATTGTCGAAATTGACCATGGCGGTGGGCTGGCTCTTCCAACCCATCTTGCGTTCATTGGCCCCGAAGGACAGGCCTGGCGTGTCCCGCTCGACCACGAAGGTTGAGATGCCCTTGGGTCCGGCTGCGCCCGTGCGGGCCATGACGACATAGAGGTCCGAGACCCCGGCCCCGGAAATGAAGGCCTTGGTCCCGTTCAGAACATAGTGATCGCCGTCCAGCACCGCGCGGGTCGCAAGGCTGGCTGCATCCGATCCCGCCCCCGGCTCAGTTAGGCAATAGCTGGAGATCAGCTCCATGCTGGTGAGGCGCGGCAGATATTTTTGGCGCAGGACCTCAGAGCCGAACCGATCGATCATCCATGAGGCCATATTGTGGATCGACATGAAGGCTGCGGTCGAGACATCCCCCTTGGACAGGGCCTCGAAGATCAGGGCCGCATCCAGCCGCCCTAGGCCCGTACCGCCAACATCCTCGCGCACATAGATGCCCGCAAAGCCAAGGGTCGCAGCCTTGCGCATAACATCGACGGGAAAATGGCTGTCCTCATCCCACTGGGCCGAGAAGGGGGCCAGTTCCCTTGCCGCGAAGTCGGCGGCAAGGTCTTGGATGGCGCGTTGATCTTCGCTCAGGGCAAAGTCCATGCCGGTCTCACTTCATGGTTGGAATGACAAAGGCCGAATCTTCGACAGCCCCTTCGGGCCAGCGCGCCGTAATGGTCTTGATCTTGGTGTAGAACTTCACCCCTTCAATACCATGCTGGTTGGTGTCACCAAAGGCGCTGCGCTTCCAGCCGCCAAAGGTGTGATAGGCCACCGGCACGGGGATGGGCACATTGATGCCGACCATGCCGACGTCAACGCGGGCGGCAAACTCACGGGCGGCGCGGCCATTGCGGGTAAAGATCGCCACGCCGTTGCCGTACTGATGGTCTGACGGATAGGTCAGGGCCTCTTCGAAGGTCTCGGCGCGCAGGATCTGCAGCACGGGGCCGAAGATCTCTTCGCGGTAGGACTGCATGGTCGGCTTGACCTGATCGAACAGGCTGGGGCCAATGAAGAAGCCCTTTTCAAAGCCCTGAAGGCTGAAGCCTCGGCCATCGACGACCAGTTCCGCGCCCTCATCGACCCCCATCTGAATATAGGAAGCAATCTTGTCGCGGTGGGCGGAGGAAACGACGGGACCATAGTGGGCGGCAGGGTCGTTGGAGACACCGACCTGAAGGGACTGGATCTCGCTGACCATCCGCTCGCGCAGCTCATCGGCGGTCTTCTTGCCGACGGGAACGACGACGGGCAGGGCCATGCAGCGCTCACCGGCTGAGCCGAAGGCCGCGCCGGACAGGTCCTTGACCACCTGATCCAGATCCGCGTCGGGCAGGATGATGCCGTGGTTCTTGGCCCCGCCCATGGCTTGGACCCGCTTACCGTTGGCCGTGCCCGTGGAATAGACATATTGAGCAATGTCAGACGAGCCGACAAAGCTAACGGCCTTGATCAGGGGGTGATGCAGGATCGCATCGACCGCGCCCTTATCGCCATGGACCACATTCAACACGCCAGCGGGGGCGCCCGCCTCCATGAAGAGCTGCGCCAAACGCACAGGCACAGAGGGGTCGCGCTCTGACGGCTTGAGGATGAAGCTATTGCCGGTGGCGACCGCAATACCAAACATCCACATGGGGATCATGGCCGGGAAGTTGAACGGGGTAATGCCCGCCACGACGCCCAAGGGCTGGCGCATGGAATAGACATCAATGCCCGGGCCTGCCCCTTCGGTATATTCGCCCTTCAGAAGGTGAGGGATGCCGCAGGCAAATTCGATCACTTCCAAGCCGCGCTGAATGTCGCCCTTGGAGTCGGCAATGACCTTGCCATGTTCGCTGGACAGAAGCTCGGCCAACTCGGTCATATGGTCTTCGAGCAGGCGCTTAAAGTCGAACATGATGCGGGCGCGGCGCTGGGGATTGGTGCTGGCCCAGCCAATTTGAGCCTTGGCAGCGGCGCGAACCGCCAGATCCATTTCTGCATCGGTGGCGAACTGGACCCGCGCTTGGATCTCGCCGGTGCTGGGATTGAAGACGTCGCCAAAGCGGCCAGAGGTGCCGATCAGGCTCTTGCCGTTCACGAAATGATGGATGTCGCGCATGGGGCGTCTCCTGATGAGGTCTGGTGTTGAAGGTCTTGCGCCAC
>CAISGS010000096.1 GCA_903884915.1 uncultured Caulobacteraceae bacterium
CACCAGGTCAGGGCATCCCCGAAATAGTTTGGGTGGCGGGTATAGCGCCACAGTCCCCGGTCCATGACCTTACCGGCATTGTCCGGGTTCTTCTTGAAACGGACCAGTTGCCAATCGGCGAGGCTCTCAAACAGGATACCAAACACGGCCACACCGGCCCCGATCAGACCCAAAGTGCCCAAATTGGCGGGCTCTGCCGAGACCTGACCCAGTTGCACCGGCAAACAGACGAGCCACAGGAGCGGCATCTGGAGCAGGAACACCAGCCGGAAGGCCGCATAGCCATAGTTCCAGCCCTTTTCGACCTTGGCCTTTTCCATCATGCGAACATAGCGCCGATCTGGCCCGTGGTCGCGCCAGCGCCAGAGCATATAGCCGCCCAGTCGCACGGCCCACGCCACGCAGATGGCGGTCATCACGATCCGCCGCTCGGTCCCACCACCGGTCTGAATGAAGGTCGAAAGCGCCACCACGCCCATGCCAAGACCCCAAAGACTATCGACAGGCGTACAGTCACGCTGCGCCACGCAGGCGGCCCAGGCCAGAGCAAACAGCACCATCACAGCAACGCCATTGATGATGAGGATATTGACAAATTCCGGCATGTTTCCCCCGTATGGACCTTGGACATTGCCCGAGCGACGAACGCCCTTTGACACTATCTCTATGCAAGTTAACCTATGGCCCAAGGGCGCACAAGCGATCCTAGAAAGCAGACAGACCCATGAACAGCTTTAAATCCAAGACCGCTCTGATCACGGGCGCGGCCGGTGACATTGGCGCAGCGACCGCTGCCGCCTTCGCCAAGGCCGGGGCCAATATTGTTCTGACCGACCGGCGCGCCGATGCCCTGACCTCTGTCGCGGAGGCCTTGGCCAGCCATGGGGTCGAGGTCATGGCCCATGCCTGCGATCAGACCGATCCTATGGCCGTGAGCGAGATGTTCGCCGCCATCAAGGACCGTTTCAACGGCTTGGACGCCGCCTTCATCAATGCCGGCTATGGCCGCAATGGGCCCCTGATAGATCTGTCGTTCGACCATTGGCGCAAGCATGTCGACGTCAATCTCAATGGCGGATTTCTGATGGCGCAAGGGTCCGCCAGGCTGATGCGCGACGGCGGTCAGGGCGGCGCGATCGTCATGAATGCCTCAACCGCCGCGACCGACATTTGCGACATGCTGGGGGCCTATGCCGCCTCCAAGTCTGGCGTTCGGATGCTGGCCAAGTCCCTCGCCTCAGAGCTTGGCGTCTATCGCATCCGGGTCAATCTGGTCCTGCCCGGCGTGATCGAGACTGCCATGACCAAGTCGCTGATTGATGACCCCACGGTTCGCGGCGATGTTCTGGCCAATACGCCAGCGGGGCGTCTCGGCAAGCCTGACGACATTGCCCAGATGGTCACCTTCCTCTGCAGCGAGGCCAGCGGCTATATCACCGGCGCTGAGATCCTGATCGACGGCGGTCAGACCCTGCATGGCTATCCACGCTGGTTCAGCGCCGACTACCGGGAACTGGGCGCCGACTGGACGCCCCACTCGTCCTAAGGCGCTAGCCCAGCACAATCACATCAGCGTCGGGCTGGTCGGCGAACAGACGCTCGACCTGATCGGCCCGGCGGTCGATGACGGCGCGGCGGTTGATCGTGCCCTTGTCGGACATTTCGTGGGCATTGGGGTCTGGCGGCTCTGACAGCAAGAGCGCCCGGCGGATGCGTGAGGCATCGCCCCTTTGACCGGCATTAAAGCCCGCCAAACGCTCGGCGATCTCGGCCCGTGAAACCTCGCCCTTGGGCCAAGCCATCAAGGTCAGATAGGGCCGATCACCGTCGCATAGGACCAGATCCAGCACCAGCGGCGACAGGGCCTTGAGCAGGCCATCACGCAGACCGCCGCCATAGACCCAGGTCCCGCTCGACAGTTTGAACTCTTCTGCCGCGCGGCCAACAAAGGCTAGGCCTTGACCCGGATCGCTCGGATCATGGAAGACGGCCAGATCGCCTGTGCGATAGAAGCCCTCATCATCAAAGGCCTCGGCGTTCTTCTTGGGATCGTCGAGATAGCCCTTCGTGACATTGGGGCCCTTGACCCGGACCTCATAGCGATCATCAACCGGAGCCAACTTCATGGTGATGCCCGGCGTCGGCAGGCCAATACCCACCTTGTCGGTCAGGAAGTGGATCACCGAAAAGGCCGAGACCGTCTCGGTCATGCCATAGCCGCTGGTCATCATGATCCGGTGGCCGGTCTCTGCCACGGCAAGGGCTTGCAGGCGGTCATAGACGGTCTGGGACAGGCCCGCGCCGCCATAGAGCATCAGGCGCATCTTCTTGAAGAAGGTGGCGCGCAGGACCGGATCGACCTCGAGCGCATCGACCAGCATGGAATAGCCGAGCGGGACATTGTTGAAATAGCTGACCGAAATCTCCCGCAGATTGCGGATCGAGGTCTCGAACAGGCCCGGCGCGGGCTTGCCATCGTCGATATAGAGCGTGCCGCCCTCCAGCAGGGTCGCGCGCATGACAAAGGCCCCGGCGGCATGGTGCCAAGGCAGCCAATCGAGCATCACCTCGTGCCAGCCTGCTGCTTCACCGATGGCTTGAAGGCACTGGGCCGAATTGGCCGCGAGATTATCAAAGGTAATCGGCACGACCTTGGGCAGGCCCGTCGAGCCAGAAGTCAGCATTAGGGCGGCGCGGTCCTGCGGCTGCAGGCGCCCAATCGAGGCGGCAACCTGATCTGTCACAGCCGTTGCCAGCAGGTCGGCATAGGCTATCGCCGGACGCTTCAACAGGTTCGGCGTGGTGGTCACCACCAGCGCATCGCCAAAATCAAGGCTATCGAGCGCCTTGGCGGCCATGGCCGTGTCTTCGGCAAAGATGATACCGGGATGGGTCTTGGCGATCACATGGGCCAAGCGGCCATAGTCGCCGCCCATGGTGGCATAGGTTGTACTGACCGGGCAGACCGGCAGGCCAGCGGCTTGGGCGGCAAAGCTGATGATCGTGAAGGCTGGACTATTGCCCGCCAAGATTAGAACTGGCGCGCCCGGTTTGGCGTGGTCGAGAAGCCACTGCGTCGCCGCGTCCATATGCTGTTTCAGCTCAGCGAAGGTCAGATAGGCCCATTCGCCATCCGCTCCCCGCTGGGCCAGCGCCCGCCGATCTGCCGACTGGGCGGCCCGCTGGGCATAGGCCAGAGGGATATTGGCCTCATAGGGCCTTAGCGGAATGTTCGAGGCGATGAGGATGCTGCCATCGGCCCGCCGATCGACCTTCAGGTCAACCGGCAACATCTTGGCTTCGCGAAAGGGCGCGGCGCTGACCTCTTGCGTCATGGCTAGAGGCCGACCACGAGGCTCACCGTGGTGGTGGTCGAGCCGCCAATATTCAGGGTCTGGACCGTCTTGGCCCCCTCGACCTGACATTCGCCCGCCTTGCCGGTCACCTGCTTGAAGGCATCCAGCGCCATGCGCACGCCGGTCGCACCGACGGGGTGACCCACGCCGATCAGACCACCGGACGGATTGATTGGCAGGCGTCCACCCATATCGATCGAGCCATCCTCAATAGCCTTCCAAGACTCGCCCGGAGCCGTCAGACCCAGATGCTCGATGGCCATATATTCGGTGGTGGTGAAGCAATCATGGGTCTCGACCGCATGGATTTGCGAGATGTCCGCCACGCCAGCGCGGCTGCGAGCATCGTCGATGGCGCGCTTGACCTGCGGGAAGACATAGGGCTGGCCTTCGCTCGCCCGGATCTTGCGCTCATAGCTGATGGGCGAGGAGCGATGGCCCCAGCCCTTGATCTGAGGCAGGCTTTCCAGAGGAATGCCCCGGTCCGCTGCATATTGCGCCGCACGCTTTTCGGAGGCGAGGAACACGACGGCTGAACCGTCCGTGACCTGTCCGCAGTCATTCTTGCGGATCATCCCTTCGACAACGGGGTTGGCCTCGTCATCCTGGGTGAAGCTCTTATCGTTAAAGGCCCATTGGCGGGTCTGAGCATTGGGATTGCGCCGACCATTGGCGAAGTTGATCTCTGCGATCCGGGCCAGATGCTCATATTTCAGGCCCCAGCGACGGTCATATTCTTCGCCAAGATCGGAGAAGGCGCGCGGCCAGAGGAAGGCGGCATCTTGCAGTTCATGACCGGTCCAGGCGGCGGCACCGAGGTTCTGAGCGGCCTTTTGACCGGGAACATTGCGCATCATCTCCAAGCCGACCACGCAACTCAGATCATAATGACCCGCTTCAATCTCAGCCGCAGCGGCGAGAATGGCGACACTGCCTGATGCGCAGGCGGCTTCATGGCGCGCGGTGGGCATGCCGTCAAAGTCAGGGTGAACCAGACCAAAGAACCCGCCGAGCAGGCCTTGGCCCGCGAACAGTTCGCCAACAAAGTTGCCGACATGGCCGCTGTCGATGTCTTTCGGTTCAAGATCGACCGCTGCGAGGCCTTCACCGACAACCTCAGCAAAGGCATCGGCAAAATCCATGCCCTTCCGCGCCCAATTGTCCGAAAAGTCGCTCTGCCATCCGCCCAGAATATAAACCATGGTTTCCTCGCTGAACTGTCGCTCTGTTGGTCAGTACCATTACACAAGTTTTAGGGCTGCGCCACGCCTCAGCCTCGATATCAATCCAAAACAGGCTTGGGGTCCGCCGCTAAAAAGGCGCCAAAGGCGGTCACTGCGTCACTGAAGTTCTGACGGGTGTCATCGGCCAAGGCGGCATGGACGGCGCCGGCCACGGTGGGGGCCGTTCCAAGGTTAACCGGCGCTGCTTCGACCGCATAGGCGGCCGCAAGATGGCCTCCCCCCGCGATCAGAGTTTGACCCGTGACGTCACAGTCCGGTCCTGCCAGCCAGACGACCAAAGGCGCGACGGCGTCGGGCGACATGCGCTGTTTTTGCTCGGGCGATAGGTCCTGACCGGTCATGGCCGTGGCCGCATAGGGCGCTATGGCATTGACCAGAATGTTTCTCGCCCGGCCCTCAATGGCCAAGCTGCGCGCCAGTGTGATCAGGGCCGCTTTTGAGGCCCCGTAGGAGGCAAGGCCATCCCCGCCATGGAGCCCTGCCGATGAGGCACTGACAATTACCCGTCCTGCGGGCGAGGCCGAAAGGATCGGCCACGCCGCCTCGATCAGCGACAGGGTGCCGTAGAAATTGATGTCCATCAGCGCGCGAAAGGCCTGCGGCGTCTCGCGGTGAAATCTTGTCGGTGAGGCAATACCGGCATTGGACACGACCGCATCCAGACGGCCAAAATGCTCCAGGGCCAAGGCCACCATCGCGGCCCCCGCATCGGGCGCTTCGGCCGCCTCAAGGCTGGCCACCGCCAAGCCGCCTGCCGCCCCGATTTCCTCGACGACAGAGGCGGCGCTGGAGGGCTGGCTGCGATCGGTCCAGCGATTATTGACCACCACCGCCACGCCCTTGGCGGCCAAGGCCAGCGCGTATGCCCGGCCAAGGCCCTTGCCTGCACCGGTAACAATGGCGACCCGGTCGGGTGGGGTCACAGGTCTACCCCCTGATGGGGCGTGCTCATCGGACGGGTGAGGACGCCGGAGGGGGCATCGCAGATCAGCGGGATCGTGTTGATCACCGCACCGGCCACGCCCAACTGCTCAGCAGAGGTCGCGGTCTGATCGCCTTCCGGCTTTTCCAGATCGATGGTCAGGCTAACATTCGGATTGCCGGTCACATGGATGCGCCACAGGGGGGGATCCGCCC
>CAISGS010000097.1 GCA_903884915.1 uncultured Caulobacteraceae bacterium
ACACCGCAGTCTCAGGTCTCGGTCGATGAGGAAAAGGGCAAGCAGTTCATAACCCTTAAAGATGGAGCCTCCTTGGCCTCGCTGGTCAGGGGCCTGAACAGCCTCGGCGTCACACCGCGCGACATGATTTCCATCCTCCAGACCATCAAGGCGGCCGGCGCGCTGCAAGCCGATATTGAGGTGATGTAATGAATTTGAGCGCGTCGCCCCTTCCCATCGACCTGATGCGGCCAACGCCTCAGATTTCCAATTACGGCTCGGTTACCGATCCTCGCGCCCGGATCGAAAAGACGGCGAAGGAATTTGAGTCCGCCTTTCTATCGACCGCCTTTCAGACCATGTTTGCAGGCGTCAATACGTCGGAGCCCTTTGGCGGCGGCGAAGGTGAGCAGGCCTTCAAGTCCTTCCTCATGGACGCCTTTGCCAAGCAGATGACCAGGTCCGGCGGGGTTGGCCTCGCGGCCTCCGTCACCCAAGAGATGCTCAAGATGCAAGGCCTATCCCCAATTGCCACCGCTCAGGAACCCGTCAAATGAACCCCGATTCCCGCATCAATCAAATGACGGAACTGACGCAGATCCTCACGGCGCGACTGGCCAAGGAATGTAAGGATTTCGAGGACAACAAACCGCTCGAAGCGGCCAAGACCCTCGATGAGACCTCGCGCCTTGCCAATATCTACCGGCATGAATCGCAAAGGCTGCGTGAAGCACCCCACGTCTTGGCCGAGACATCCCTGCCCGCTCGCCAAAGCCTGATCACAGCGACAGAGGCGTTTGATGCCGTCTTGGCCAGACATGGCCGAGCGGTAGAGTCGGCAAAGTTTGTCACCGAGGGTTTGGTGCGCGCCATTGCCGAAGAGGTGGCCTCGTCACGTCCAACCGGCTCGGGTTATGGACCCGGTGCTCAATCGTCAAAGATCAATGCGACGTCTTTGACCCTCAACCGCAGCGCCTAGGCGGCGCGGTACCAGAGCACGCCCTGCTCATCCGGTTCTGCGACGACCAGACCGCGCCCCATCAGACAGTTCAGGTGGGCCAGGCTCTCGCCTGTGGCCATGCCCAGAACCTCTGGCCCGATCTTGCGGGCAAAGAGCGATCCAAACACATCGATGCTGCGCTTTGGCACGGCGAGCGAGGACAAGAGCCGCGTCAAGGCCCGCTCGTGGCCTCGGATCAGGTGATCTAAGCGGGCGTGGAGACCGTGGAAGGGCTCATTGTGGGCCGGTAGTACCAGGACATCGTCCGGCACCAGCGTCTTGATCCGCGCTAGCGACGTTAGCCAATCGGTCAAGGGGTCACCGTCGGGCTCTGTCGGAAAGACCGAGACGTTGGATGAGATCTTCGGCAGGACCTGATCGCCGGAAATGAGCAGCTTTAGTTGCTCATTATAGAGACAGGCATGTTCGGGCGAGTGACCCGATCCGACGACGACGCGCCAGCTATAGTCCCCGATCTGGATATCATCGCCCTCGCTGAGGCGGCGATAGCTGTCGGGCATGGCATGAACGCCCTTTCCAAAGCCGCCAAAGCGGGCCTTGTAGGTCTCAATCGATTCCTCGTCCCAACCGGCCGCATTATAGAACCGTACGCCATCGTCTGGGGCCTCACGGCCCGTCTCGGCCGTCAGCATCCGGCATGAGATATATTCCAACCGGCTCATCCACAGACGTCAGTTGAACTTGCGCGTGATCCTTCCGGCCATGCCGATATGGTCCGGATGCATGTGGGTGACAAAGACCCGCGTGACAGGCTTTCCTTCGAGGG
>CAISGS010000098.1 GCA_903884915.1 uncultured Caulobacteraceae bacterium
GGTCGGATCGACAACACCTTCGATGTTGCGAACGTTCTGATCTTGAACTTTTCCCGCGTTCATGTCGCCAAGTTGCAGGCCCAAAAGGTGTGCAAATGTGCCGGGGAAAGTGCCCATGGTATTGGGCGTGCCAAGCGATCCGGCGGCATAGACCGAAGCGTTCTTACAGCCTTGGCTCAGGATACCGCGTTGGATGCCCGCCGTTGCGGCATTGCTAGAATAGTTCAGGCCTTCAGGGCCGTTGTCTTTAACGCAGAACTGCTTACCGACCCGCGAGCGGTTGTCGTCTTCCTTGAAATGTTCCCACATCAAGCTCGAACTGAAGGTCGATGTTGGGTTGAACGCGATTGTTGTACGGATCGAGGACAGGTCGCGATCGTCGATCTTGTGACCCGTCGTGATGTTTGTGCCAAAGCCACCGCGCTTCAAATAGGCCCCGGCGACTCGCGCGCTCAGCTTGTCTCCCATAGGAATGTTGATCATTCCGCGGAGTTTGCGTGTTTCGTAATTGCCGACCTCACCCTTAATATTGGCGGTGAAGTGATCGACAGGCTTAGCCGTGATCATATTGACCACGCCGCCGGTCGCGTTACGACCGTAGAGGGTGCCCTGTGGGCCGCGCAGCACTTCAACGCGCTCAACGTCATAGAATTCGGCTTCGAACAGGTTACTCGCCGTCAGCGGCGCATTGTTCAAGTGGATACCGGTTCCCGCATCACCCGATGCCGCGACCAGCTTTGCGCCGATGCCACGAATCTGGAAGTTAAATCCCGAGAAGTTGCCCTTCGAGAAGGCAACGTTTGGAATGGCGAGTTGAAGGTTTGGACCACCGTCGATCTTGGCCTTTTCCAGGCTGTCTTGGCTGAAGGCCGAAACGGCGATTGGCACGTCTTGGATGGCTTCTTCGCGCTTTTGCGCGGTAACGACCAGCTCTTCGATGCCCGTTGATGCGGCCTTAGGCGCGGCATCTTGAGCAAAGGCTGGCATAGCAACGGCGGCAACGGCAATGGCTGAAACGCCCATTGCCAGATAGCTCCGCAAACGCAGAGTGTGTGTCATGTAGGTCCTCCCTAGCAACCAAGGCCGATTTTGATCGGTCCAATTGGTGCAAATCCCCGGCGAAAATATTGTTTTGACAAAAATAACCTAGATTTCAGAAGCTTAGCATCTGAAAGCCATGTTGCGGTTATGTCGGCCAATCCTGATCCGGCGGCACCTGGGCGAACCCAGACGTCTCCGTCGAAGCAGAACGGGTGTTGGCTAACAGTAACTATCTTTTGGTGCGAGAGATAAATGCGACTTTCCCTGCGGCATAAGGTAAAAAATCGCGCCTGTGACTAATTTGAGAGCCTCCATGACACCTTCCCCTAAGTCGCCCGAAGGCGCTCTGGTCCTCTTTTCCGGCGGGCAGGACTCTACGGTCTGTCTGGCTTGGGCTCTGGAGCGCTATGGCCGGGTTGAGACGGTGGGCTTTGACTATGGCCAGCGCCATGGCGTGGAGATGCAGGCGCGCCAGGTGGTGCGGGATAATGTTCTTGCGGGCTTTCCCAACTGGGTGGAACGTCTAGGGCCGGATCATGAGCTTGAGATGCGCGGCTTTGGGGCCATTGGCGGCTCGGCCCTGACCACAGACCGCGAGATCGAGATCAATGAGCGGGGCCTGCCCTCGACCTTTGTGCCGGGGCGCAATCTGGTGTTCTTGACCTATGCGGCAGCCTTGGCCGACCGGCGCGGGCTGAATGTCCTGATCGGCGGCATGTGCGAGACTGACTTTTCCGGCTATCCCGACTGTCGGCGCGATACGCTCGATGCACTCCAGACCGCGCTCAATCTGGGCATGGACCGGGACTTTCGGATCGAGACCCCGCTGATGTATCTGACCAAGGCCCAGACCTGGGCCCTGTCCAAGCGCCTTGGCGGTCAGGATCTGGTCGATATCATCCTTGAAGACAGCCACACCTGTTACAAGGGCGAGCGCGGCAAGCGCCACGCTTGGGGCCATGGCTGCGGCGTCTGTCCGGCCTGCGATCTGCGGGCCAAGGGCTGGGCCGAGTGGAACGCGGCGGGCGAACCGGGCAAACCCTCATGAGCTATGCGGTCAAAGAGATCTTTCTGACCCTGCAGGGCGAAGGCGGACAGGCGGGCCGCGCCGCCGTCTTCTGCCGCTTTGCCGGATGTAATCTATGGAGCGGTCGCGAGCAGGACCGGGCCAGCGCCGTCTGCACCTTCTGTGACACCGATTTCGTCGGCATGGATGGTCCCGGCGGTGGACGCTTTGACGACGCGCAGGCTCTGGCCGAGGCCGTCCTTGCAAAGTGGCAGGGCGGCCCTGAGGGGCGTCTTGTCGTCTGCACAGGCGGCGAGCCTCTGTTACAGTTGGATGTATCGGCGATTGCGGCCCTTCACGCCCTCGGCTTTGAGATCGCGGTTGAGACCAATGGCACGCTGAAGGCCCCTGACGGCATTGACTGGATCTGCGTCAGTCCCAAGGCGCAGGCCCCAGTGGTCCAGACCTCTGGGCAAGAGCTGAAGCTGGTCTATCCGCAGCGGGGCGTTGATCCGGCCCGCTTTGCCGCGCTTGATTTTGAGCGTTTCTATCTGCAACCGCTCGACGGCCCGGACCGCGACGCAAGCACCCAGGCGGCGATGGCCTATTGCCTTTCCCATCCCCAATGGCGATTAAGCGTCCAAACCCACAAATATTTGGGCATTCCTTGAAAGCGCTGCCCTCGGCGGCGGCGATGAGACCATGAGCGAACCTGAGTTTGAAATCACCAAGTCGGCGACCTTTGACGCGGCGCACTTCCTGCCTGCCGGTCCAGAGGACAGCCTCTATCGGCGCATGCACGGCCACTCCTTCAAGGTCGAGGCCACGGTGCGGGGCCGCGCGCAAGAACCTGTGGGCTGGGTTGCGGATCTGGCCGGATTAGACACGGCTCTGCGCGGCGTTGCGTCGGAACTGGATCACAGCACACTTAATGACAAGGCTGGGCTGGAAAGCCCAACCCTTGAGCGCCTTTGCCTCTATTTCGTGGCGCGCCTCAAGCCGAGCTATCCCGGCCTTTGCCAAGTCGTCGTTTCGCGCCCGACCATCGGCGAAAGCTGCGCCCTGAAGGTCTAGCCCTAGCCCCACACCGACAAAGGATATCTCACCATGTTGCTCATTGATCGTTCAGGCCCTGTGGCCACCGTCACCCTGAACCGGCCTGAGGCCATGAACGCCCTGTCGCGCGCCCTGCGCCAAGCCCTTCGCGATACCTTGGTCGAACTGGCGGCGGATGACAGCGTGCGGGTCATCGTCCTGACCGGAGCGGGCCGCGCCTTCTGCGCCGGTCTGGACCTCAAGGAGTTGGGCCAAGAAGAGGGCGCGCTGGGCAGTGCAGTCGGCGGTGATCCGGCGGCCAATCCCGTCGCGGCCATGGACGCCTGCCCCAAGCCCATCATCGGAGCCATCAATGGCGCGGCCATCACCGGCGGCTTTGAGTTGGCCCTAGCCTGCGACGTGCTGATCGGATCGTCCAATGCGCGCTTTGCCGACACCCACGCCCGCGTCGGGATCATGCCCGGCTGGGGCCTGTCGCAAAAGCTCAGCCGCGCGATTGGCATTTCGCGGGCCAAGGAACTGTCCCTGACCGGGAATTTCCTTGATGCCGCCACCGCCTCGGACTGGGGCCTGATCAACCGCGTAGTGGCCGCCGACGACCTGTTGGCCGTGTGCCAGAAGCTCGCGCTCGACATGGCCTCGGTGCCAGAAGCCGCCAGCCAAACCTATAAGAGCCTAATCGATGAGGGCTTTGGCCTGTCCTTCAAGGACGCCATGGCCGTTGAAGCGCGCATCTCCCAAGCCCAC
>CAISGS010000099.1 GCA_903884915.1 uncultured Caulobacteraceae bacterium
ATCTTCGACCTGATGCGGATCTTCAAGGTTCATGGTCATCATGCGCAGCGTGTCGCAGATGAAATCCACCGCGAAATGATCCTTCACGATTTTTGGGAACCGCGAGAAAATCGTGCTGTCTTCAGGTTTTTCGATATGGCTTTCCAAAGCGATCACGCCCTTGGACTTCATGGTCTTGGTCAACAAGAACAGAAGGGACAACAGGTCCGTATAGTCCGTCGCCTTCCATTTGGGTCCCGAGAGGGCCTTTCCTAGCCCGCCTCCGGTCGCCTTGATGGTCGAAAGGCTGTTGCTGATCAGGAAGGCGGCAACGCCTGCGCCGCCAATGGTCATCATTTCGTGCGGCGCAGCCTCAATGACCACCGCCATGTTACCGCCGGTCATGATGTAGGTGCCAAACACCGCCGCGAACAGAAGAACGATGCCGATGATCTGAAACATGGTCTGATAATCCCAACGTTGATCCGGCCTTATGCACTTGAAATGCTTAATTTGGAGTTTGCGCAACTCATGGAATGCTCAGCTGCGGTGGTGCTGCGGCACAAGGTCTCAGTTTTATTGATCTGTACCGTTTGCGGGGGCCGATCACGCGTCTATGGTACGCGGCATGAGCCGCCCCCTTGATCCTCTGCGCCGTTTTGCCGGCCGTTTGCCCTCGACGCCAGAGCAGACGCGCCGCCGATCCTTCACCATCCTGTTCTGCGTTTTGATGAGCGTTGCCGCGGGCAACACCTCTATGCAGTCGGTTCTGCCCGCCATTGGCCGCGAGATTGGCATTCGCGATACGCTGATCGCAGCCATCTTCACCCTCTCGGCCCTGTTCTGGACCCTGTCGGCACCTTTTTGGGCGACCCGGTCTGACCGAGTAGGCCGCAAGAAGATGGTGGTTACCGGGCTCGCTGGCTTTGGCGTTTCGATGCTCGGCTTCGCCCTTGTCGTCCTGGCAGGCTTGCATAAGCTCGCGCTACCGATGGTGATCTTTGCGGGGGCCGCCATGACCCGGGCCATCTTTGGCCTGGTCGGTTCTGCGTCCAATCCTGCCGCCCAAGCCTATGTCGCAGACCGTTCGGAACGGTCCGAGCGCACGGGGGCCTTGGCCACGCTCGCCTCAGCCTTTGGGCTGGGCACCATCTTAGGCCCTGCGGTTGCGCCCCTGTTTGTCCTACCGGTGGTCGGTCTGTCCGGCCCAATGTTTGCCTTTGCGACCGTGGCCTTTGTCATGATGGTGGTGGTACAGATCGGCGTGCCCGATGACGGTCCCGAATCTCGGGCCGCTTGGGCTGAAAAGGTAAAGGCCCAGGCCCTAGAGCCAAAGCTCAAGCGCAAGACGGGCCTTTGGCGCGATCCGCGCATGATGCCGTTCATTATCTATGGATTTTTGGTCGGCTCGGCTCAGGCCATCAATGGCCAGACCCTCGGCTTCTTGATCATCGACAAGATGGGCGTAACCCCAGCCCAAGCCTCAGGCTTTACGGGCGTGGCCATGATGGCTGGTGCGGTTGCGGGTCTCTTGGCCCAGTGGGGCCTGATTCGGATGCTGCGCATTGGCCCCAGACAGCTGATGCGCTGGGGGGCTGGCCTCGCCGCCCTTGGCAATGTGATGATGGCCTTGGCGCCAAACTACGCCACCGTGGTCACCGCCTTTGCCCTGACCAGCCTTGGCTATGGCTTTGGCCGTCCGGGCTTTACCGCAGGATCGTCCTTGGCGGTCGATCAGACCGAGCAGGGCGAGGTGGCGGGGGCCATCACCGCAGTCAACGGAGCCTGCTACATCATTGCGCCGGTGTTCGGGGTCATGTTGTACGAGTTCAAGGGACCGCTGCCCTATCTGTTTAATGTGGTGGTCTTAATCGCGCTTCTGGCTTTTGCCTTCCGCAATCCGACCCTCAAGGCCGTGGGTGAAGATCTGGCTGAAACCGACCCCGCCATCAATGATGCCTAGGACGGCAACATCAGGGCCGATGCCATAAGGGCTTGGACCCCTTCAAGGGTCAGATAGCCATCCGCCGGAACGCCCACCGAACGTTGCCAAGACCGCAGGGCCTTGCGAGTGCGAAGACCAATCACCCCATCGGCCTCACCGACATCATAGCCGAGCTGCGCCAGTGCGATCTGCGCACCAAAGCGGTCGGCACTGCTGAGCGGCACCTCGACGGGCCAAGGCGTGATCAGTGGCGCGGAACCCGCGATCCGGTCTGCCAGCAGGCCCACCGCCAAGGCGTAGGCCATGGCATTATTATAGCTACGAATGGCCATGTGATTGGCAAAGATCGGGAAGGCGGGCCCCCTGGCCCCAGCCGGCAAGATCAGGCTCGCGGGCAAGCCTTGATCGGCCAAGGCCCATCCCCAGCCATCGGCAGGCCGCACGCCTAGGCCTGACCAAACATTGGCCGATTGGTTCGGGCCTTCCGAAAGGCCCAAATCGAATCCCGGCGGCAAGAGCACTTCACGCGCCCAAGGCTGGCCGGGTTTCCAGCCGCCCTTGACCAGAAGGTTGGCCGCAGAGGCTAGCGCATCAGCCGTTGAGCCCCAGATGTCACGCCGCCCATCGCCATCAAAATCTAAGGCGGTGCTGACATAGGTCTCTGGCAAGAACTGGGTCTGGCCCAAGGCCCCGGCCCAAGAGCCCCTCAACTGTTCGCGCGTTGCCTCACCGGTCGAGATCATCCTGAGCGCAGCAAAGAGCTGGGCTTCGGCCCAAGCCCGCCTGCGACCTTGCGCGGCCAAGGTGGCCATGGAGCGGATGACGTCATACTGACCCATCACCGCGCCAAATCCGGTCTCCACGCCCCAGATGGCGATCAGGACCTGACTTGGCACGCCGAAGCGCTCTTCCATCGCGGGCAGAAAGGACAGGCTGCCGCGCCGAGCCTGTCCCATGACGATGCGATCGTCTGCCACCACGCCTCGGATATAGTCGCCAACGGGCTTGGACAGTTCCGGCTGGCGCCGATCGAGGCCCAAGACCCGTGGGTCGGGCGTCAATCCGGCCAATTCCCGTGCCAGCAACTCAGACGACCAACCGCCCGCGACCGCGCGGCTTTTGAAATCGGCTGACCAAGCCTCAAAGACCGGATCGCCTGAGGTCAGGGGCAAGGTTGGGAGTATGGCAATCCGCACGCCGTCAGGACCGACGGACGGCTCCTGCGCGCGCGCCGTCTGAGGCAGGCCCACAGCCATCGAGGCCCCCGAGAGGCGGATGAAAAGACGCCGATCCATAGGTTCCTGTCTAAAGCCGCTCGCACGGGTCTGGCAATCACAAGCCTGTGCGGTCAAAATTCATGTGCCTTTGGGGCTTGGATGCGCTCGTGATGATTGACTCAAGCCTAAGCCGAACCTATAGACCTCGCTCCTTATCCACCGGACAGGGCCCGCCACACTTGCGCAGGGACCGTTCGAGAACCAAACGAGAAGACGTTATGAAGGTCAGAAGCTCGCTCAAGTCGTTGAAGACGCGTCACCGCGACTGCAAGCTCGTGCGCCGCAAGGGCCGGGTCTATGTGATCAACAAGACCGATCCTCGCTTCAAAGCCAAGCAGGGCTAAGACGGCCATGTCGGTGGTCGGCGTCCTGTTTGACGTCGGCAACGTCATTGTGCGCTGGGAGCCAGCGCGCCTTTACCAAAAGATTTTTGCCGACCCGGTGGAGTGCGAGCGCTTCTTGACCGAGGTCTGTACTATGGGTTGGCACGTTCAGCATGACCTCGGCATGACTATGGCCGATAATGCTCTGCCCCTCATCGCCCAATATCCCCACTACAAAGAAGCGATCCTCGCCTGGTCTTCGCGGTGGGACGAGATGTTCGACGGCTGTATCCCAGAAACCATCGCGGCCATTGAGGCGCTGAATGATCGCGGCGTGCCCCTGTTTGCTCTGACCAACATGCCCTCTGAAAAGGCCGCAGGCGTTTTTGCCATGGACCCCGCTTTCCGGCACTTTCGCGACATCATCATTTCGGGCGATGAGGGCATGGTTAAGCCCCATGCGGATATCTACCACCTGACCTGCCGCCGCTGCGGTCTTGCGCCTGAGCAACTGCTCTTCATTGACGACAGCGCCGCCAATATTGAGGCCGCCAAGGCGCTGGGCTTTGCAACCCATCTTTTTAACGACCCAAAGGCCCTGATGCCGCATCTGGCCGACTTGGGACTGGTCTAGAGCTGGGTCCTTCGCGGCATGTGAACCAAAAGGCGGTGGCAAGCGTAAGGTCATAAAAGCCCTCTTGGAGCCAAGTTGATGCGCAAACTGATGCCAAAATTTGCGGCCGCCTCTCTCGCGGGCCTTGCCGCTGCCCTTACCTTAACGGGCTGTTCGACCCTGAGCGTCGAAACCAATAGCCAGCCGACCCCAAAATTTGTTTTGGAAGACTATTTCCAAGGCCGCACCTATGCCTATGGCCTGTTTGAGGGCCCAGACACCAAGCTGCAGCGGGCCTTTACCGTGGTGGCCGACGGCGTCCAGTCGGGTGACACCTTGACCCTCAATGAGACCTTCCTGTGGAGCGATGGCGAGCGCCAGACCCGCGTCTGGACGTTCAAGAAGATCGGCGAGGGCCGCTATGAGGGTCGGGCCGGAGACGTAGACGGCGTCGCCCGCGTCACCACCCAAGGCAATGCCCTGCGCATCCAGTACAAGCTGATCTTGCCCATCGGTAAGACCAAGATCGCCGTCGATGTCGATGACTGGAGCCACCAGTTCGCTGACGGCGCCGTCATCAACCGCGCCGACATGAGCAAGTTCGGCCTCCACCTCGGCCGCATCACCCTAACCTTCATCAAGCCCGGTCAGGCCCGGCCGGTGGCCGAGGGGTTGGTGAAGTAGGGGGGCACCCCCTTCCTTGACCCCGCCATCCCCTTAGCGTAAGGACTGCCCCTTCTCGGTGTCATCCCTGATGCGCCCTCCACCGCCACGACCCCTTAGGTTCTAAGGACGAGGGCGGCGAGACCCCTCCGTCGGCGTGATCGCTCGCGGGGGCGATCTTCGTTTGGAGTGTGGGTCTGGGCCAGCCGGTCAAAGCGGTAGGGCCATGTTCGACGGACTAACAGAGCGACTTTCAGGGGTATTTGACCGGCTTTCGGGCCGGGGCGTGCTGTCTGAAAAGGATGTCGAGGAGGCGCTGCGCGAGGTTCGCGTCGCCCTGCTCGAAGCCGATGTCGCCTTGCCTGTGGTCAAGGACTTTATCGCGAAGGCCAAGGAACGCGCCACCGGCGAAGATGTCATCCGCTCGGTCCGTCCCGCCGATCAGGTGGTCAAGATCGTCTATGACGGTCTGGTCGAGACCCTCGGCGGCGAAGAGCCCACCCCGCTTGATCTGGCCGCCAATCCTCCGGCCGTGATCCTGATGGCCGGTCTTCAGGGATCGGGTAAGACCACCACCTCGGCCAAGCTGGCCCTGCGCATCCTCAAGACCGAGCGCAAGAAGGTCATGATGGCCTCGCTCGATACGCGCCGTCCGGCGGCGATGGAGCAGTTGGCCCTTCTGGGTCAACAGGCCGGTGTCGACACCTTGCCGATCATGGCCGGCCAAAGCGCGCCCGACATTGCCCGCCGCGCGCTCAGTGCCGCTAAGCTCGGCGGCTATGATGTTCTGATCCTCGATACGGCCGGTCGCACGACCTTGGACGAGGCCATGATGGCCGAAGCCTCTGAGATTGCGCGCATTGCCAATCCGGTTGAGACCCTGTTGGTCGCCGACAGCCTGACCGGTCAAGATGCGGTGCGTACCGCAAAGGCCTTCCATGAGCGTCTGCCCTTGACGGGCCTGATCCTGACCCGCGCCGATGGTGATGGGCGCGGCGGGGCGGCCCTGTCGATGCGGGCGGTCACCGGCCTGCCGATCAAGTTCATGGGCGCGGGCGAGAAGATCGAAGCCCTAGACGTCTTTGATGCCCGCCGCGTCGCGGGACGGATTCTGGGCCAAGGCGATATTGTCGCTCTGGTCGAGCGGGCAGCGGCTGATCTGGATCAGGCCAAGGCCGAAAAGATGGCGCGCCGTCTGGCCAAGGGTCAGTTCGATCTTGAAGACCTGTCCGATCAACTGCGCCAGATGCAGCGCATGGGCGGCATGCAGGGCATTATGGGCATGCTTCCGGGCGTCCAGAAGGCCAAGCAACAGATCGCCGAAGCCAATATGAACGACAAGTCGATTGCCCGTCAGTTGGCGATCATCTCGTCTATGACCCCGCTGGAACGCAAGAAGCCCGACATTCTGGCCGCCTCGCGCAAGCGCCGCATCGCTGCTGGTTCTGGCGTTGACGTGGCCGAGATCAACCGCCTGCTCAAGCAACATCGTCAGATGGCTGATGCGTTCAAGATGATGAGCCGTGACGGCGGCAAGGGCATGGCCCGCATGGCCCAGATGATGGGCGCCAAGATCCCCGGTCTGCCCGGTGGCGGTGGCGGCGCCGATCTGGACCGTATGAAATCTATGGGCGGCGGCAAGATGGCCGCGTCCGATCCCTCTTCTCCGTCCTTGCCCGGTCTTTCCGGGTCCCCCCTCGCGGGGCTGGGCGGCGCTGCGAAACCTCCGGCAGGCCTTCCTGGCTTAGGCGGTCTGTTCAAACCCAAATCCTGATCAAAAAACGATCTTCGAAAGGACTATCCCATGTTGCGTATCCGTTTGACCCGTGGGGGCACCAAGAAGCGCCCTTACTATTCGATCATCATTGCCGACAGCCACGCCCCTCGCGATGGCCGTTTCATCGAGAAGGTGGGCACCTATAACCCGCTGCTCAAGAAGGACGATCCTACGCGCGTGACCTTGAAGCTGGAAAGCATCACCGCTTGGCTCGCCAAGGGCGCTCAGCCTTCTGACCGCGTCGCACGCTTCTTGGCCGCTGAAGGTCTGGTCAAGTGGGAACATGGCAACAACCCTAACCGGGCAAAGCCTGGCAAGAAGGCGCAAGAGCGCGTTGCTGAGCGCGCCAAGCGCGACTCCGACCGTATCGCCGCTGAAGAGGCCGCTAAGGCTGATGCGGCTGCTGCTGCCGCCGCCGCTGCTGAAGCTGCCGCCGCCGCTGCTGAAGCTGCCGCCGCTGCCGCGGCCGCTCCTGCCGTGGAAGAGGCTCCTGCTGAAGAGGTTGTTGCCGAAGAAGCGCCAGCTGAAGAGGCTGCTGCTGAAGAGACCCCCGCCGAAGAGGCATAGGTCTAAGGCTAATCGCTCACTTGACGTCGTCAGGCGCGGTCTCGGAAGATCGCGCCTGATGTTTTTCTATTGCCTAGGATTTTCATGACGCAAGACAACCGCCTCGTCCTGGTCGGCCGGGTCGCTGGCGCCTTTGGCGTGCGAGGCGAAATCCGTTTGACCACCTTTACCGAAGCGCCCCTGTCCGTGGTCAATTACCGCGACCTGCGCCGCAAGGATGGCTCTCCGGGCCTGACCATGATCTCAGGTCGCTCGACCAAGGGCGGCCTCATTGGCCGTGCCAAAGAGGTCGAGACCAAAGAACAGGCCGACCGCCTGCGGGGCACCGAGCTCTATGTCCCGCGCGAGCTTTTGCCCCCGACCGATGATGACGAGTTCTACCTGGCCGATCTGATCGGTTTGAGGGTGGATTCGCCTGAAGGTGTCGTGCTCGGCAAGGTCAAGGCCGTCCAGAATTTCGGCGCCGGCGACTTGATCGAGGTCCAGCCCGCCCGTGGTAATAGCTGGTACCTACCCTTCACCCGCGAACTGGTCCCCGAGATCGACCTTGCTGGTGGTCGGATCGTTGGCGTGCCGGTGGTGGTTGTCGAGGAGTAGGGACAGTTGGGCGGTGACCGCTCTTTTCGCTTCCGCCCGCCCTTCTTCTTCCGTCTCCCCGCGCAGGCGGGGGCCCAGAAACGTCTAGAACGAACCGTCGGCGGGCCCTTATCTGGGTCCCCGCCTTCGCGGGGAAGGCGGAAGGGGGGCGTTAGGGCTCAAGCCTAAGGGCCAGATCGTCCCAGTTGGGATTGTCCATCTCGATCCGTGCCAATTTCCAATCCCGGTTCCATCTTTTCATCCGCCGTTCGGTGATGAGCGCTGACTCCCGACTATCATGGGCTTCGAACCAGACGAGGACCTTGGTGTTGTGTCTCGCGGTGAAACCGGGAACCGCTCCGCTCTGGTGTTCAAAAACCCGGCGATTAAGATTGTCTGTCTGACCGATATAGAGTGTGCCATTGCGCCCTGACGCCATGATGTAGACGTAGAACATTTCCACCCCCAACCCCCGTCTCCCCCGCGAAGGCGGGCGCCCAGACCCGAGGAGCCCCGTCGCTCGGTTGGTCCTCGTCTGGGTCCCCGCCTTCGCGGGGAAGGTGGGAGGGTGAGGCAATCTATCTAGGGTGTCAAAAGGTTTGGGGATTGGGCTGCACGTCCCCACATCTCCAACCCCGTTTCCCCCGCGAAGGCGGGGGTCCAGACCTGAGGAACTCCGTCGGTCTGCGGGCCCTTATCTGGGTCCCCGCCTTCGCGGGGAAGGCGGAAGAGGGGTTCTCACATCTCCGGTGCGCGATAGCGGATCAGGCCCTCTTGGGCGACTGAGGCTATGAGCGTGCCGTCTTCTGTGTAGATCTCACCTCGGATGAAACCGCGTGCGCCGTGGGCGTTGGGGCTATCCTGATCATAGAGGTGCCAGCCGTCAAAGCGGCTGTGGCGATGGAACCAGATGGCGTGGTCGAGGCTGGCGCTTTGAAAGCCCGGCGTGGTCCAGACAATACCGTGCGGGCGCATCGATGTGCCCAGCAGACTCATATCTGAGGCATAGGCCAAGACCGCCTGATTGAAGGCCACATCATCATCGACCGGATCGGTCGACTTCATCCAAACCTGTTGGCGACCGGGCAAGATCTTGGGATGGCTTAGCGACTGAGGATCGACGGAACGCATCTGGATGGCCATGGGACGCAAGAACCCCGCGGCTGCGCGCGGTGGCAGGTTGGCGGCCAGACGCTTGCGCTCTTCAAAGTCGTCGGTGACGCTCAGGGGGGCGGGGGCCTCAGGCATGGTCAACTGGTGCTCAAACCCATCTTCCGGCGTCTGGAATGAGGCCGCGAGGTTGAAGATCTGCTCGCCATGCTGGATGGCCGCGACCCGGCGCGTGGCAAAGCTCTTGCCGTCCCGCGCCCGCTCCACCTGATAGAGGATCGGCACATTAGGATCGCCGGGCCGGATGAAATAGCAGTGCAGCGAGTGACAGATACGGTCCTCGACCGTGCGATAGGCCGCCATCAGGGCCTGCGCGATCACCTGACCGCCGAAAATCCGCTTTTGCCGCTGATCGTGGGTAAAGCCTCGGAAAAGATTCACCTCGATGGCTTCAAGATTAAGCAGTTCTTTGAGATTTTCGTGCGTGCTCATTGGAAGGGGTCCTGAGGTCAGCGGCCAGAGGTTTGGCTTATCTGATTATGGCCGGGCAATAGCGGCCCGTCGAGACCATCGCAAGGCGCCTATCGTCTCAGGTGTCCAAGCGGGTAACAGATTGGGCTAACCGCCCTGTGGGAATGTCATGCGTCTGTCGAACGTCATTAAGATCATTGGTACGGGTGCGGTGGTCTTGGCCGTCAGCGGCTGTGGGGTCGCGCGGACTGTGTCCCTGCAGTCTGATCGGATCGGCGCGGCACCGGCTGCTGGCCTAGCCTATGGCTTGGCCAAGTCGCAATTGGGTGGTGAGGAAAAATATGTCTTGGCTGCTGGAGCGCTGGCCTATGGGCTGGTTGAAAGCCGCTCCAACGGGACCGAATGTGACATCATCGCGGCAACCCTCTCCCACAAGCCTTTGGGACTGTCGCTCCGACGCCTGCGCACCGACGTTAAAAAGCGTGGCGGACCCCTGATGAGCCTCAAATTTCCAAGCCTAACCGACGAGGAACAGAACGATCTCGACGATGCCAAACTGCGCAAACAGTCCAACAGTTTCTCCATCAGATGTAACTGGAAAAAGCTTGGATTTAAGGAGGTCCCGGCCATGACCTATGGGACGTCCTATAGTTTCATTGGTCGGCCAGTCATTTCCGCAAAGGGCGACTTGGCCGTCATTGGGGTCGGTAAGGTGGGGCTGGAACGGCCTAGAGCCCTCGCGCTCGATCCCACCTTCAACCCCACGGTCGGAGAGGGTCAGTTCTGTCTCTTGCGCCGGTCGGTCAAGGGCTGGGCGGTCGAGGCCTGTCGTTCGACTTGGGCATTGTAGTGCGGGGCTCTATAAGGCGGAGGTCTTTGCCTTTGGATCGCCCGTGCCCATGACCTTCGCTGTTTCTGTTCTGACCATGTTTCCAGAGGCCTTTCCCGGGCCACTTGGGGTGTCGCTTATCGGCACCGCTTGGCGTGAACAGAACCTCTGGTCCTTGGAAACAGTGGACATTCGGCAATTTTCAGCAGATAAGCGCGGCTTCTTGGACGACACCCCTGCGGGTGGCGGCCCGGGACAGGTCATGAAGGCGGACGTCATCGCTGCTGCGCTCGATAATCTTGAGCAGGCAGGACGGCCGCTTTTATACATGAGCGCGCGTGGTCGGCCCCTTGCTCAAGCGCGTGTGAAACAATGGGCGTCAGCGCCGGGCATGATTGTCCTGTGCGGTCGGTTCGAGGGGGTGGACCAGCGGGTACTTGATGCCCGGGGGTTCGAAGAGGTCGCCGTCGGTGACGCGGTTCTTGCCGGTGGTGAGGCTGCAGCCATGGTCGCGATTGAGGCCTGCGTCAGGTTGGTTCCAGGGGTTCTGGGTCAGGCTGCATCGCTGGAGGAAGAAAGCTTCGAGGACGGGCTCCTTGAACATCCGCACTATACGAGACCGCGGAGGTTCGAAGATCTGGACATCCCCGAGGTGCTGTTATCGGGCAACCATGAGGCGGTCCGAAAATGGCGCCAAAAGCTGAGAGAAGACACGACCCGCGAGCGTCGGCCCGACCTATGGGCTGCCCGTCTCGCCAAACAACAGGCAAAGGGCGATTAAGCCCAGGAGATAGACCGATGAACATGATCCAAACGCTGGAGCACGAAGAAGCTCAGCGCCTACTCGCCCTGCGCGGCGTCCCCCACTTCCAGCCCGGCGATACGCTGCGCGTCAATGTCCGCATTAAGGAAGGCGAGCGCGAGCGCGTCCAAGCCTATGAGGGCGTCTGTATCGCCCGCTCCGGCGGCGGCATCCAAGAGAACTTCACAGTTCGCAAGATTTCCTTCGGTGAAGGCGTGGAACGCGTGTTCCCCCTGCTGTCACCGATGATTGAATCCATCGAAGTTAAGCGTCGCGGCGTTGTCCGGCGCGCCAAGCTCTATTACCTGCGCGATCGTCGCGGCAAGAGCGCCCGCATCGCCGAACGTCAAACCGTTCGCGCCCCAAAGACGGCCCCGACCGAAGACTAAGATCTTCGACGGCTACGACCTTGAAAGGCTCCGGTGGCAACACCGGGGCCTTTTTCTTTTGGGGCTAGGATGCGGCCCAAATCTCTGGGAAGCGACTGTGGTGGCGAGCCCAAGCGGCTGTGTGGACGCAAATCCAGCCACAGGCCTCTAGGATTTCATCGTGGGTCTGTTCGAGGTTTAAATGGAAAATCGGCTCGTGATGGGCGACGCGGTTTCGAAAGCGACGAATGGCGTTGAGGCGGCCGTGGACGCTTTTTCGCGCTAGACCTTTGCCCGGGCCGCGAAAGGCTTTGTGGCAAGATGATCGCCAAAGGGTGGCGTCATACTGAGGGGCTAGCAGCGCGACCCAAAAGCCAAAATGAAGTTCTGCGACAATCGCGCCACGTGCGGATGAGACTTTCGCGGCCCCTAAACTCTTTTCGGCGCCTTTCATTTCTCTGTGAGCCCAATCATTAAGGGGTGGCTGGCCGTTAGTCATCCAATCAGGACCATAGGTCGCGCTGAGATGGGTATCGAGGTGATTGCGCAAACAAATTTCGAGGGTTTGAAGTGGGGCGTAGAAGGCTGCAGCTAAGTCTGTGTTGCGTTCATAGAGGCTGAGCGCCAAATCAAGGTTGTCACCCGAGGCGAGAAGGTATTTTGCAAGTCTCTCCCTCGAAAGCGAACGTCCGATCGCTATATTTATCAATGGGTTCCGCACGTTTGGGCTTAGGCTCCTTGCTTGACAATTCAAAAATTAACTTGCCGTAAGGGCTCCATTATGTAGGATTAGAGCCGTAAACCCCGGGTCGGCCTCTGCTTGCATGCTCCCGGGGTCAGTCATTGGAGCTCAGGGGTTTAGGCCTCTGGGCTCCTTCTGTTTCTGGGCTAGGCCCATCCCCAAAATTGAAAATAGAACCACTCTGGATAGATTGACAAGCTGTGTCGGCGCGGGGCCCAGCTTGGCCGCATAATCCGCCCCAACCCCCTCGTGGCTCTGGCAATAACAGCAGAAATCCCCTAAATCGCGGGGATGACCGGCAAAACCCTCTATGACAAGATCTGGGATGCGCACCGGGTGGCGGAAGATGCCAACGGCGAGACCATCCTTTATATTGACCTGCACCTGATCCATGAGGTGACCACGCCCCAGGCCTTTGCAGGCCTTCGTGCGGCGGGGCGCCCTGTGCGTCGGCCAGACCGGACCCTAGCGGTGGCGGACCATAATGTGCCGACCATCAATCAGGCGGCCGGCACCGGCGCTGTGGCTGACGAAGAGGCGCGCCTGCAACTGCAGACCCTAGAGCGCAATGTCGCTGAGGCGGGGATTGAGTTCTTCCCCATGGGCGATGTGCGCAACGGCATTGTCCATGTGGTGGGTCCCGAACAGGGCCGCAGCCAGCCGGGCATGACCATTGTCTGCGGTGATAGCCACACCTCCACCCACGGTGCCTTTGGGGCCTTGGCCCACGGCATTGGCACCTCTGAGGTCGAGCATGTCCTCGCCACCCAGACCCTGCGTCAGCGCAAGGCCAAGAATATGCGCGTCTGGTTTGACGGTGAGCCTGCGCCCGGCGTTGGGGCCAAGGACTTTGCCCTCGCCCTGATCGGTCTGATCGGCACGGGCGGCGGCACCGGCTCGGTGATCGAATATGCCGGTCCCGCCATCGAGGCCCTATCGATGGAGGGCCGGATGACCCTTTGCAACATGACCATTGAGGCCGGTGCCAAGGCTGGTCTGATCGCCCCGGACGCTAAGGCCTTTGACTATATGCGTGGACGCCCTGCGGCCCCCAAGGGCGCGGCATGGGAAGCGGCCATGACCTATTGGGCGAGCCTTTCTAGCGATCCTGACGCGGTGTTTGATCGCGAGATCCGCATTGATACGGCCGCGCTCAGCCCTCTGGTCACTTGGGGCACCAGTCCAGAAGACGTCGTGCCAGTGTCGGGCCATGTGCCTGACCCAGCCGATGCGCCCAATGCGGCCCGCGCCACCCAGATTCAACGGGCTTTGGACTATATGGGCCTGACCGGTGGTCAGCCGATTAGCGAGGCCCGTATCGACCGGGTCTTTATCGGCTCTTGCACCAATAGCCGCATCGAAGATCTGCGCGCCGCCGCCGATGTGGCGCGGGGCCGCAAGGTTGCTGCCCATGTCAGCGCCATGGTCGTTCCGGGCTCGGGCCTTGTGCGCGATCAGGCCGAGGCTGAGGGGCTGGACCAGATCCTCATCGCCGCCGGCTTTGATTGGCGCGAGCCAGGCTGTTCCATGTGCCTTGGAATGAACCCGGACAAGCTGGTTCCGGGCGAGCGCTGCGCCTCGACCTCCAACCGCAATTTCGAGGGCCGACAAGGTCCTGGGGGCCGTACGCACTTGATGAGCCCAGCCATGGCCGCTGCGGCGGCGATTGCGGGCCATATGATCGATATGCGCGACCTTCCCCCTGTTGATGGAGTGGCCTAAGCCATGAAGCCCTTCACACGCCTTGATGCCCGCGCCGCGCCGTTGGACATTGCCAATGTCGATACCGACCAGATCATCCCGGCCCGCTATCTGAAGACCGTTGAACGGACGGGACTGGGCAAGGGTCTGTTTGCG
>CAISGS010000100.1 GCA_903884915.1 uncultured Caulobacteraceae bacterium
GCCGTGATCTGCACCCATATGCATGTTGACCATGTCGGTTGGAATACGATGCTGGTCGATGGCAAGTTTGTCCCAACCTTCCCCAATGCGCAGTATCTTCTGGGACGCCTTGAGTTTGACCACTGGTCCGCGCAAGACAATGAGGACCTACAGGCGATCTTGGCCGACTCCATTCAGCCCATCATTGATGCTGGCTTGGCTGAGTTCGTGGGTCTAGACCATGTGGTCTCCCCCCACGTGCGCCTTGTGCCCACCACGGGCCACACCCCCGGTCATGTCAGTGTTATGATCGAATCCGAAGGCCATAGCGCGGTGATTACAGGCGATATGAGCCACCATCCCTGCCAGATGGCGCACCCGGAGTGGTCACCCTCGTTCGACAGTGATCGCAAGGCCGCCGCCGTGACACGGGCTCGAATGTTCGCTGAGTGGGCCGACGCTGACCATCTGGTCATCGGCACGCACTATTCTGCGCCGACAGCCGGTCACATCCGCCGCGATGGCAAGGCCTTCCGATTTGAGACCTGAGGCCTAGTTAAGCCAAGAACGGCGCAAAAACCAGCAACCCAGTGCCTACTGTTCCTGAACAGACTAGCCCATCGACGACTTGTCGGCGCGCCTGCCTATGCTAGACCTTTGACCAAGCAAAAAGAGGAAACGCGATATGGGCGGACGTTTGGCGGGCAAGACGGCACTGATCACCGGTGGCACGAGCGGCATTGGTGAGGCCACAGTCGAACTCTTTATCGCTGAAGGCTGCAAGGTCATGATTGCGGGCCGTAATGAGGACAAGGGCGCGGCCATGGTCAAGGCGCTCGGGCCCAACGCCAAGTTCATCGTCGCGGACATCACCCAAGAGGCTCAGATCAAGGCGGCGATTGAGGCCACGGTCGATAGCTTTGGCCGCCTAGACTGCCTGTTCAACAATGCCGGTGGCCCAACGCGCGGCGACGCCGACACGATGAGCGCTGAGGACTATCGCTATGCCATGGACCTGCTGCTCGGCAGTGTCCTGTTCGGCATCCGCTATGCCGCCCCGATCATGAAGGCGCAGGGACGCGGGGCCATCATCAACAATTCCTCCGTCGCCGCCCTGCGCGGTCACATGGGCGGATATCTCTATTCCATCGCCAAGGCGGGCGTGAAGCGCGCCACCGAAATGGCGGGGATGGAGCTGGGCCAGTACGGGATCACCGTCAACTGCATCTCGCCCGGCGCCATCGCGACCCCGATCTTCTTTGGCGGATCGTCTGTATCGGCCGGTCTCGACCCAGCCCATGCCGATGCCAAGATGGCCAAGCTGACCAAGAACCTCGCCAAGGCCACGCCGCTCCATCGCTCGGGCCTGCCGCATGACATCGCCACCGCCGCCCTGTTCCTCGCCTCCGATGAGGGGGCCTATATCAATTCCCACGATCTGGTCGTCGATGGCGGTATGATTGCTGGGGGCCGGACGAGCTTTGACACGGTCGCTCCCGGTGCCAATGTTTAGTCAGCCAATCAGGCTCTGACAGGAGGCGACCATGCTGCTTGAGGGTCTAAAGGTCGTGGAGATGGCCAC
>CAISGS010000101.1 GCA_903884915.1 uncultured Caulobacteraceae bacterium
ATGGATCAGGTCGCTGCGGGCGTTCTGGGCCAAGGGGACTACTATTGGGGCGGTGCGGCCTCGACCATCTTCTCGGTCGACCCCAAGGAAGATCTGAGCATGGTGTTCATGACCCAGCTCATGCCCTCCTCGACCTTCAATTTCCGAGGCCAGCTCAAGAGCATCATCTATTCGTCAATCAGCGACTAGGCGGCCGGGGTCCCTTCGGGGACCCTGCTCCATCAGGCGGCGGGAGTCGCGACCTCTTCAGGCGCGACGTCATAGATACGTGAGCAATATTCGCAGGTGACGCGGATGACGCCGTCATCCTCGACCATATCCTCGCGCTCCTCGTCAGAGAACGACTTCAAGACCGACAGGATCCGTTCGGACGAACAGCGGCACATGGCGCTGAGCGGCTTGGGCTCGAACATGCGCACGCCATCCTCGTGGAACAGGCGATAGAGCAAAAGTTCGGGCGGCACGGCCGGATCGATCAACTCATCCTCGCCGACCGTCTCAAAGAGGGCCTGAGACCGGTCCCACGCCTCGTCGGTCGAACCGCGCGCATCATCCCCAGCAATATTCTGCAAGACCATGCCGCCCGCACGCCAAGCCAAGCCCTCGTCGGTTTGTAATTGGCCCACAGCCAGCCGGATACGGGTCGGGGTCTGCTCGGACTGGGCGAAATATTGCTCAGCACAGAGGGCCAGGGTCTCGCCTTCGATGGCGGTCACGCCCTGGTAGCGCTCCATATCGGGGCCCTGATCGACGGTCATGATGAATAGGCCATCACCCAAGAGGCTCTTGGCCCCCGGGCGCACAAAGCCCGTGCTAATCTCGGCCACGCGATCAGCGTCATAACGGCAATAGCCGCGCAGACCCCCGACCGTGTCATAGTCGGCCACCACATAGCGCACAGGACCATCGCCCTGGGCCTGCATGATCAGACGGCCATCAAACTTCAGGCTCGCCCCGACCAGAGCCGCCAAGGTGCAGGCCTCGCCTAGCAGATTGGCCACCGGTTCGGGATAGTCATGGCGGGTCAGGATGTCGTGGACCACCTCGCTCATGCGGGCAATACGGCCGCGCACGGGCTCACGCTCGATCTGGAAGGCAGCCACGAGATCGTCGATGGGACGGGCGGTTTCAGCGGTGGGTAGGTCGGTCATGATCGCTATATAGGACGCAGCGGCTCAAAGAGCGAGCCAAGCGCCGCCTTTCCTATCCAATGGCCCCAAAGCACCAGGCCAAAACAGCCTTCTGCGCATGGATGCGGTTCTCGGCCTCGTCAAAGACCTTGGACTGAGGGCCATCAATGACCGCGTCGGTCACCTCTTCGCCCCGGTGCGCGGGCAAGCAGTGCAAGAACAGGGCCTCGCGCGCGGCCAGCGCCATGAGGGCTTCATCGACCTGATAGGGCTCAAAGGCGGCCAATCGCTGGTCGTGGTCCGTATCGCCCATCGAGACCCAAGTATCGGTCACGACGCAATCAGCCCCTTCGACCGCCGCGCGAGGATCGGCGGTCATCTCGACCTTGGCCCCCAGTTCCGCCGCGCGGGCCAGATCCTTGAGGTCAGGATGGTACTGGGGCGGGCAGGCGATGGTCAGGCGAAAGCCAAACTGGCTGGCCGCATGGATGAAGCTGGAACAGACATTATTGCCGTCACCGACCCAGGCGATGGTCTTGCCCGCCACGGGTCCGCGATGTTCTTCGAAGGTCTGAAGGTCCGCAAGGATCTGGCAGGGGTGGCTGCGATTGGTCAGGGCATTGATCACCGGCACGGTAGCAACCTGAGCGAACCGCTCAACATCATCATGATTGTTGGCGCGGATCATCACCGCATCGACCATGCGCGACAGGACCCTTGCCGTATCTTCAATCGGCTCGCCCCGGCCAAGCTGCATGTCCGAAGCATTGGCAATGATGCTGGACCCGCCAAGCTGGCGGATGGCAGCATCAAAGGAAAAGCGGGTGCGGGTCGAGTTCTTCTCGAAGATCATGGCCAAGGTGCGATCCTTGGCCGGCGCATCGGCATCTACCGCCGCCTTGCCCCAGCCCAGACGCGCCAACTTACGGGCGTGGGCATCGTCAAGAATGGTCCGCAGACTGGCCGCATCCATGCGCCAGAGGTCGATAAAGTGCCGAGGGGTAGGAACAGAAAGGGTCATTAGAAAACTCCCTCTGACCGCCCCGTTCTGATCACGGGACGGTTCATGGAATTTGTGAAATGGGGTGGAGCCTTAGGCCTTTGCCGCGTTTTGGCGAACCTGATCACAGGTCCGTTCGATCTTGCTGATCGCCTCTTGAGCCTCAGCAAGGGTCAAGGTCAGCGGCGGCAGCAGGCGGATACAGTTATCGCCACCGCCAGCCACCAAGAGCTTTTGATCCCGGGCAATGACCATGAATTCGCGATTGTTCGGGATAAGCTTGATCCCGATCAGAAGCCCGCGTCCGCGCACATCGACAATCACGTCCGGATAGCGGTCACGTAGGCCGTTGAGCTGTTGGCTCAGATAGGCAGACACCTCGCGGACATTGTCCATCGTCTCGGGCTTGCAGATCTCATCCACGGCTGCGAAGCCCAC